>JBHAFS010000145.1:0-3546 GCA_041856205.1 Prevotella sp. | reverse complement strand
GTAATCGTTGATACCCATGAGGTAGTCGAGATTCACCTCGTAGGCAGCCTCATACTGGTCATCGGTGAGGTTAAGTTCGTAAGCCATCTTGTCGGTGAGAAAGAGGGCCTGCTCGCGAGCCTGCTCATAACTCATAGCTGATGCCTGGATTGTCATGGTGAACAATGCTACAAGCGCAAATACAAACTTTTTCATATCCTTATTATTTAAATTGTTCTTAATGTCGTGCAAGGCTTTCCTTCACCTCACGTTGCAAAAGTAGTTGAAAAGTAGGTAACATAGAAAGGTTTTCCCCTACATGAGCGGGGAAAATCCCTAAAAAGCGTTATCTTTGCAAATCATGATATATAATGTACGCACGAAACAATGGGCATTGCTCTGCACGCTGCTCTTGCAGGTGGCGCAGGCCTCGGCACAGTATGCCTGGCAAGACGATGCCGAACCGGGCAGGCTCAACCCGGGCCGCGAGGTCACCTATCGGGTGGAGGCCCAGGGCTCGCTGTCGCATGGCACCACGCCGCTGTGGCTCAATGCCAACAAGTACGGACTCTCGTCGCTCGACGAGAGCAATGGCTATATGCGCGGGCAGGTCATTCGTCCGCTCAACAACGACTCGGCCCGCCGATGGGGCATGGGCTATGGTGTCGATATTGCCATACCTGTCAACTATACCAGCAAGGTTGTTGTGCAGCAGGCCTTCGTCGAGGGGCGTTGGCTGCACGGTGTGCTCACCGTGGGTGCCAAGCAGTATGACATGGAGCTGAAGGACCAACGGCTGAGTTCGGGCGCACAGACCTTGGGCATCAACGCCCGCCCTGTGCCACAGGTGAGGCTGGCCCTGCCACGCTATTACACCTTGCCCTTCCTGGGCCGCTGGCTGCATATCAAGGGACACGTGGCCTACGGTATGTTTACCGACGACAACTGGCAGACCGGCTTCACAAGCAGGCAGAGCCGTTACACCGACCATGCACTCTATCACAGCAAGGCCGGATACCTCATGGTGGGCAACACCGATGGTTTCTACCCCCTGTCTCTTGAACTCGGACTAGAGATGGCATCTCAGTTCGGAGGCACAAGCCACATTCCCGGGCCCGATGGACAGATGCAGACCATCAGCGGAGGACGGGGCCTCAAGTCGTTCTGGAATGTGCTCATCCCCGGTGGTGCCGATGCCACCGACGGGCAGTACACCAACGTAGAGGGCAACCACCTGGGCAGTTATGTGGCCCGCATCAACTACGACAGCGAGAGCTGGAGCGCAGCCCTATATGCCGACCATTTCTTCGAGGACCATTCGCAGATGTTCCTCATCGACTATAACGGCTACGGCGGGGGCGAGGAATGGAATGTGAAGAAAGACAACCGCTACTTCATGTATGCCCTCAAGGACATCATGCTGGGTGCCGAGTTCAAGTTGAAGTATGGCACCTGGCTGCGCGGACTGGTGGTCGAGTACATCCATACCAAATACCAGAGCGGCCCCTACAACCACGACCGCACCGCCAACATTCCCGACCATGTGGCCGGGCAGGACGACTACTATAACCATAGCTTCTACACCGGATGGCAGCATTGGGGCCAGGTGATGGGCAATCCGCTCTATCGCTCGCCCATATACAATGACAACGGGCAGATCTATGTAAAAGACAACCGTTTCGTGGCCTGGCACCTTGGTTTGGAGGGCAGTCCCACAGAGCGATTGGGCTATCGGTTGCTGGCCACTTACCAGACGGGCTACGGCACCTATTCTGAACCCTATACCGGCAAGCGCCACAACACCAGTCTGATGCTCGAGGGCAGCTACCACTTCGACAAGGGATGGACAGTCACCGGCGCCGTGGGCATCGACCGTGGCAGCATACTGGGCGACAACCACGGATTCCAACTCACTGTGTGCAAGAAAGGCGTGTTTAATCTTTTAAGGACAATGCAATGAAACAACATAGAATCATGCGTAAACTGCTGCCTACCTTGCTGTTAGGCTGCATGCTGATAGCTTCGTGCGACATCGAGACCAGTGGCAACGGCAATCTCGATGGGTTCTGGCATCTGGTGGAGGTCGACACCCTGCAGACGGCCGGAAAGGCCAATGTGGCCGAACAACGGCTCTTCTGGGGTGTGCAGGCCAAGCTCATTCATCTGCAAGGCACCGACAACCGCTTTTACCTGCGGTTCACCCACACTGCTGACAGCCTGACACTCTACCAGCCTCACCTCGACCATTGGCACCAAGACCAGGTAGACGGTGGCGACATTCCCGTGGACGATGCCACGCTGATGGCACCCTACGGCATACAGCGCCTCGAAGAACATTACAAGGTCGAGGCACTCGATGGGAAGAAGATGATATTGAAGTCGGAGACCTTGCGGCTCTATTTCAAAAAGTTCTGAGCATCGTACCATAGCCAACGAGTCCTCCCCAACCTCACTCCGAAGGTTGGGGAGCTTTCTTTTGCATTGCTTCGCGATGTCTTTTGCTGTGCCTTAGGGTGAGGTTTAATAGCCCTAAGGTAGTTTTTCCTTTGCCTTGCGGTTTCTGTATCGTTGGCTTGTGGTCTCTGTATCGTTTGCTTGTGGTTTCGGTATTGTTGCCTTGCGGTATGTCTTTAGTTGCCTTGCAGTAGTGTCTGCACGATGCAACCCTTTTGTGTATCGAATAGGCTCATCTTGTGCTTCGAGTGGAAAGACAACCTGCTTCCACTCGAATCATCTTCTGTTTCCACTCGAACCATCTTCTGTTTCCACTCGAACCAACAGGTGTGCTGGCGCGTCACTCTGTGTCAAAGGAGAGAGAAAGGCGTGTGAGAAAGGTGTGGAGAAAGTGGGAGCTGACCCTAACGGTCTGTCGGATGCAGCCACAGCCTGTGTTCAAAACTTTTTGCCGAAGGCGATGTTGATGAAGGTCTTGAAGAGAATCTTCGCGTCGAACCACCACGACCGGTGCTCCAGATAATAGAGATCGAGCTCCAATCGTCTCAGCATCTTCTCCATGGTGTCGGTATAGCCGTTGTACAACGTGGCGTATGACGTCACTCCCGGTCGAATCTGGTATAGCGATACATACCTGGGGTCATGTTTCACTATCTGGTCGATATAATACTGCCGTTCAGGCCTCGGGCCGATGAATGCCATGTCACCCTTCAGCACATTCCAGAGCTGGGGAAGTTCGTCGAGGTGGTGGTCGCGCAGGAAGCGGCCTGTCTTGGTCAGCCTGCTATCACCCTCAATCTCGAGCAGTTGCGGCTCACCGTCTGTCTCTGCGTCCATTCGCATGCTGCGAAACTTATAGATGACAAATGGCTTGCCGTGCAGTCCTATACGTTCTTGGCTGAAAATGACCGGCAGGCCGTCCTCTAGTCTGATAGCTAACGCACATGCTGCTATCAGAGGCGAGAAAATGACCAGGCAAACAGCTGCAAGCAGGCAATCGAGTATTCTTTTCATTTATTTTGTATTCCCTTAATATTGTTTTTTACACGGAAATTGAGCGCAAGGTTTAGTGCTGTGTACAAAAGAATATCCATGATGAAAACAATGGTGAAG
>JBHAFS010000144.1:0-15660 GCA_041856205.1 Prevotella sp. | reverse complement strand
GCTCAAATTGCAAGTTCGCTCAGTCGTTATGCCCGCATAACTCCTTCGTTCACTTACAATTTGACCTCGAAGATAGTCTCGAAATCTGACAAAGCTAATTAATAGAACCCACCTTAAATATCTTTAGCATATAGCCATACGTTGCTTGCTCATCGCAAAATATGGGCATGGACCTCGCCAGCGAGTCCCTATCTTAGAATATCTAACCTGCGGGAATGGGAATATTTCGAAACCCTATTCGGGCGCATGCAAACCTGTCAAGTCAAACTTATAGACGCTCTCCGCCACTTCCATCTGCTCAAAGAAAGCGGTCATGTAGATAGGATAGTAGACCACGTTTCCCTTGGCCTGTACATTTTGTTGGCAGAACACATAGGCTGTGGGGATAGCATACTCTTCGTTTCTCATCACACCCGACAGCGCATTGTGGCGATCGTAGTCCTTGCCCGACTTTACTTCTATAGGAATAACATTTCCGTTGTATTCCACAACAAAGTCGAGTTCACCCTGCTTCTTGCTGTTGAAATAGTAGAGCGAGTGCTGGTCCCCAGCGAATCCGTGTGCATAGAGCTGTTGCGCCACGAGGTTCTCAAGGACGGCACCATAGTTGATGTTTGAGTCTTTGCTGAGAATCCGTGTCTGGATGTTTCCTCCATACATGGCTGCAAGCAAACCAACATCGTTGAGGAAGAGTTTGAACAGGTTGCGCTGTTTGCTCAACATAAGCGGCACACGCGGCTCCTCTATATTAAAAGTGAGGATGGACACACCTGCTTCCTTCAGCCACAAAAAACTGCCTATATATTTGTCAAATCGTGCCTTCTCGTTCAGTTTCTTCAGTATGAAGCGCTTGTTCTTAGCGTTCAACTCGGATGGTATCAGGTCAAAGATTTCTTCTATCAGCAGTTTGTGGTCTGGGTCATACTGAGTGATGTCTTTCTTATAGGTGCGCAGTATGCCTCTCTGTTCCTCATATACACTCCGCAGATTGTTCGTATCGAGATATTTCTGAACGGCAGCAGGCATTCCACCCACAACCAGATAGAGGCGTATCGCCTCCAACATGCGTGAATGGATAAAGTCGTCCACAGGTCTTTTCTGCTCAAAGCATTCGCGTAGGTGTCCGATGATATCAGCTCCAATGCCAATGGCTTCGAAGAACTCCACGAGGTCGAGAGGATACATCTCCAGTTCGTCCATGTAGCCCACAGGAACACTACGTATATCCTTGAGCTCCACACCCAGCAGAGAACCGCTCATCACGTATTTGTAGCTTCCTTCGTCAACCAGGAACTTGATAGCCGTAACGATTTCCTTGCATTTCTGCACCTCATCGAAGAATATCAGCGTCTTTCCAGGCACCATCGGCTTTCGAGCGTAGGCCGAGATGCGCAGCAGCAAGTCCTTGGCACCCTGCCCACCGTCAAACAATGCGATGGCCTCGGGGTGCTCCACAAAGTTTATCTCAACGATGTTCTCAAAACATTCTTTTCCGAGCTGACGGACTAAGAAGGTCTTCCCCACCTGTCGCGCTCCCGTCACAAGCAAAGCCCGCTTGTCATGAAGCATGGAGTCGCGTAATTGTTTTTCAGCCTTTCGTCTAATCATACTGGTTATGGCTTAATTGATGGCAAAGATACTTCTTTTTCTTCAAAAACAGCTATTTACACTCAAGAAATTACACTTTTCCAAGATGAAATGAGGCGAATTTTATATTTTTCCAAGATTTAGATACCCCATTTCTTGCACTTTTCCAAGATTTTGAACGAAAGGACGGGAAGGGTGCCCCAAAACAGGGTTCCCTCTCATCATATTGCTTCGTTGTGGATTTACAAATGCGCCATTTTCATGCGTTTCATCTATCAGATGCACTTTATAAGGTGAATTTTTTGTGGCAAGAATGCAGTTTTAACTCTTTAGATTCGTTAATATGGCTTCATTTTCTCTGAAATGGGCTGTTAGGTGGCTTACAATAGGCCTAAATCTCTTGTATTGGCTGGCCATCTTTGCAAATACCCATATAACCGGCACGATGCCAACTTGGCTTGTAATTTAGGGGCAGGCAGCACGCTCATAAGCGATATCGACGAGGGGTATTAGGCCGCCCATTAAAGTTTGTTTGTTTCTTGCTTATTCCATTGGTTTTTAGTAATTTTGCAACATTATAATGGAATAACGCGTCTATACGGCAAATGAGAAAGCATATATTGATAGCATTGGCAGCTTTGACGCTCGTGACAACAGGTTGTCGCGACGGGGCCAGGAAAGACTTCAACCGGATGCTGGTGGAGCTGGCCGCCTCTGACCAGACCATCGACGGCAAGGACTGGAAACAGATAGCCGACTACCTCGACAGCAACAAGGCTCACTTCAAAGACTTCTTCGAAGACGGCGAGCTGGATGCCGGGGCGGTAAAGGAATACATCACCGATTTCTTTGCACACCGGCGCCCACCCAAGGAGATCCGCTTCACGGGCATCGGCGGCGATGAGCTCGCGTTCCATATCTATCTGGAACGCAGCGGCAGCATGGCCCCATACGACAGCCGCGACGGCGACGGTTCGTTCAGGGCTGCCATCATGGCCCTGCAGAACAACCTGCCGGGGAAGGCTCAGATAGACAGCATCGGCGAGAAGGGATATACCGACTTCCGTCAGATCTTCGACAATATCCTCAACAAGACCGGCGACAACCAGGTGAGCATCCTCGTCACCGACATGATCTACTCGGTGAAGGACATGGCCGGCGTGAACCCCCAGAAGGTGTTCAGCGAGGTGCAGGAGATGATCAATGCCGTGTTCAAGGACGAGGTGCGCAAGAAGTCGATGCTTGTGGTGCGCATGACGGGCTCGTACAACGGACCTTACTATGCCTACGACAACAGCGTACACCATTTCTCCGGTCGCCGACCTTATTATATTATCATCGTGGGCTCGAACGACAACATCGTGCGGCTGACGCACGACGCCACCCTGCGTACCTTCTCGGAGATGCAGAACCTGCGCGGCTACGACAACATGTGCCTCTTCACCGCCGATGATATCTATGAGCCTTATTACTCGCTCTTGCTGAGCAACAAGGATATCCGTGGACGGTTCCAACCCGAGCGCGGACAGGACACGCAGATCACGCGGCTGGAGGGCGTGGAGCCCGACAAAGACTCGGGTGACATCCAGCTGGCCCTGGCCGTAGACCTAGGCAAGATGTTTGTCGACGACCGTTACCTTACCCAGGTGGGCAACTATGTGGTGGAGTCAGACGATGAGGTGAAGATCAAGGAGATACGCCGCATCGAAAAGGCCGATATGAGCCCTGCCGAGCGCAAGTATGCGGGCACGGCCACCCATCTCTTCATCCTCAGCGCCACCCGCGTGAGCCATCCACAGGAGGTGAAGGTCAAGCTGCTGAACCGACTGCCTGAGTGGACAGGCAGCGGGTCGACCGACAACGACCTGACGCCCAATGGACAGACCACCTTCGCCCTGCGTTACCTCCTCGGCGGCATCTACGACAGCTACAAGCGAAACGCCGACAGTGAGCCTACCTATTTTGAACTTCAACTACAACTCGACAAATGAAAAATTCGATCTTGCTGATTGCCGGAGCCGTCGTGACGCTCCTGTTCCTCATCTTCCCCGAGCCGGTCTTCGAGCTGGGCTACTATGAGCGTGAGTTCTCCAACGAGATGTACAACGAGCACCTCTACCTCATCGTGGCTGTGGTAACGGCCGTGGTGGCATGGGGTGCCGCCGGCATATTCTACTACGTGGTCAACAGCGTGAGCTTCAGTCGGTGGTACCATTGGCTCGTTGTGTTGGGCTGCGCCTCGGTGCTGGCTCCGGTCATCAACTATATCTATCCCAGCAACATCTTCTCCGACCTGGGCTACGACTTCTCGGCGCAGCTGTTCAGCTTCTGCGTATTCGACTTCGTGGTCACAGCCGTGCTCTACGTCATCGCCTCGTTTGCCATGAGGTGGTGGAGTTCCAACTGCCGGCACACGCCCATTCCTGAGTAGGCCTACCTGTCAGGTGCAGAGAGAGATAACCGAATACAACAAGCAGGCGCAACGGCGCGAGGCCGCACACCATGGGTGGTGCGTCGGGCCTCACGCCCTTGGGTCCAAATAAATATTGAAGAATGAGACTCTTTTTATTCTTGGTCGGCGGCACCGGGTCGCGCGTCATGCGACCGCTCGTCATGCAGTTTGCGGCAGGCATCCATCCTGTGGATCAGGCCGGACAGCCCATGCCCCTGGAGGTGGTGCCCATCATCGTCGACCCCCACAAAGCCAACGAAGACCTCAAGCGCACCGAGAACATGCTGCGCTGGTACCGTTCTATCCGCCATACGCTCTACGGCGACGCGGCGGACGTGACCAAGGGCTTCTTCTCGGTGAAGGTGTCTACCCTGAGCGACATCCTGCCCGGCGGGTCGGTGATCAGCGACACGTTCCTCTTCAACCTCGGCGCGGTGGAGTCGAAGAAGTTTGCCGACTTCATCGCCTACAGCACCCTCGACACGGCCAACCAGGCCCTGTGCTCGATGCTCTTCTCCGACGACCAGCTGGAGACCAAGATGGATATCGGGTTCGTGGGCTCGCCCAACATCGGGTCGGTGGCCCTCAACCAGTTTAAGGACTCTGAGGAGTTCCGGCAGTTCTCCAATGTCTTCCGCAAAGACGACCGTATCTTCGTGGTGTCGAGTATTTTCGGCGGCACGGGAGCTGCCGGCTATCCCATCATCGTGAAGAATATCCGCAATGCGGGCAACAATGCGGCCATCAACAACCGTGGCGACCTGCGCGACGCACGCATCGGCGCACTCACCGTGCTGCCTTATTTCAATGTGCAGCAAGATGAGAACAGCCCCATCTCGCGTGCCGACTTCATCTCGAAGACCAAGTCGGCACTCTTCTATTACCACGACAACCTCACCGGACTGCGGCAGGGCGGGGTAGACCTCCCCTTGTCGAAGGTCAACGCCTGCTACTACCTGGGCGATGAGGTGCCGTCGAATCCGTATTTCAACGACCCCGGCGGCAACGGACAGCGCAACGACGCCCACGTGGTGGAATATGTGGGGGCGCTGTCGATCCTCGACTTCCTCAGCATCCCCGACGATCAGCTTGTCACCATCGACGGCAACGCCCAGAACCCCGTCTACAGGGAGTATGGGCTCAATAAGGACAAGCTCACGCTGACGCTCAAGGACTTCGGGTTGCAGACCCGCCTGCTGGTCAACAAGCCCCTGGCCAAGTTCTACCTGGCCTATCAGTATCTCACGCATCAGTTCCGTCAGGACGTGGGCCGCGGATTCACGCAAGACAAGCCCGAGCTCACGCAAGGATTCCTCACCACGAGCTTCTTCACCACGCTCACCTCCGACTTCTTCGTGGCCTATCGCCAGTGGCTTAAGGAGCTGGGCAGCAATCAGCGCAGCTTCCAGCCCTTCAACCTGGCTTCCACGCAGTTGGCCGACGCCATCAACGAGGTGGCGCCGAAGAAGGGCTTCTTCAGCGGCGAAATCAACTACAAGACGCTGCTAAGCGCCATGAACAAAGCCTCGCAGACCGCCGTGAAGGGCGGGCGCTTCGCCTCCGACAAGGTGGCGCTCAGACTGCTGACGCTGCTCGACGAGACCCTCGACCAGCTCATCGAAGAGAAATACAACGGTCTGGTGTGACAGCACAGGCCACCGGGGTAATGGTAAACCTACAAAGTAAAAGACATGTCGAAGATTCTTTCCTATAACAACAAGACGTCGGGCGAGAGCTGGATCTCACTCACCAGCCAGTATAGTGCCGACGAAATCAATATGATCAGCGACCCCAATGGCGGTCTGTCGGCACAGCCGCGCACGGCCATCCCGTCGCCCTTCGCCCAGATGGACCTGGTGAAGAACGCCTTCCGCAGGCTGTCGATGAACCCCAGGCTCAACGGCGAACTGATGGACGAGCGCCTGGTGGGCAACGCCCTCGACGTGGCGCAGCTGTTCTTCAATCTGCCCGAGCTGCGCACCAAGCTCCATGTGGTGGAGTGGAACAAGGCCTCGGCCCTGCAGATGCTGGGTGCCGACCAGCAGCACAGGCTCCTGGGCGACACCATGGCGATGTTTCTGCAGCAGGACAAGGAGGCGTTCAACTTCGACCGCATGGACCGCATCTACTTCTTGGTCTACGGCAACCAGGTCATCGGCTGCACCTCGCCCGTGACGCTGTTCATGGCCACGCCCAACGCAAGGCCCAACCGCTATGCCATCCCCGTGGAGCAGAACGTCAACCTCTTCGACCTCACGCGCCCGCTGTACATGCGCACCGAGAAATTTGTGAAGTATGTCTACGCCCTCTTCACGGCCTATCCCGACCTGAAACGGCTGTGCGGCGAGGTCAACGCCTACCTCATCACCTGTTTCCGACTGCTCACGCCGCAGCTGCAGCAGGAGATTCTCACCGACGTGGGCAACCCCGCGGCGATGGACTACGAGAGTCAGGACCGCGCCCTGCAGTTTCTCAAGGTCAACTATGCGCCGTCCGACGAGGGCATCCAGGCCCTGGGCGTGCCCTTCTATTGCGCCCGGCAGGCCGACATCCAGGCAGCCATCCAGAACAGCGACTTCCGCATAGAGCCTACCATCGCGCCAGCCGGAGAGAGACTGCCGCTGGTGTTGCAGAATCATCTCAACGCCCCGCAGACCGACCCCTTCCGATATATCACCGGCAACTGGGACGACCTCACCGTCATCCGCCCGCAGGACTATGCCATGGAACCCGAGAAGCGCATCCTTCCTGCCACGTCGCACCAGTACCCTTGGCTCACCGACAACGACTTCTTCCAGCCGTCGCTCATCAAGCTCGACTACACCATGGACCGCGACTGCTTCTTCGACGGCAACCTCACGCTGGGCAGCCGCGAGACCGACAGCGCCGACTTCCTGTTACCGCTGAGCAAGACCTACTTCAAATATTTCACCGTCAACGACCTCATGGGCACTATCG
Source organism: Prevotella sp. (assembly GCA_041856205.1). Lineage (GTDB taxonomy): Bacteria > Bacteroidota > Bacteroidia > Bacteroidales > Bacteroidaceae > Prevotella. The sequence goes on along the minus strand of JBHAFS010000144.1, from coordinate 8,663 downwards.
GCGGAAGGCCGAGGTTTGAACTCATCCACACCCAGACAGGCCAGCAGGAGACGGTGAGGGCCATCCTGCGTATCCCCGTGCAGAAGCAGGGACACTTTGTCACGCTCGAACGCACCTATGTGCAGGCAGTGGGCGTCGACATGCGCTACGACTGGGACAACGACCGCGGCTACTTCCTCACCGTGCCCTTCGCTCTGAGCGTTTTCCCTTTCATCCGCTCGCCTTATCTCCAGCAATACAACGTGCAGCTTGTGGACCGCGCCCTGGGCTTGCTCGAAAACTATCACCTCAACCTTGATTTCCTGCAGGTGGAGGCCAACGGCGCCGTGGGTCGGCCGCTGCCGGTGCTCCGGCGCTCGCGCAGCCTGAAGAACGAAAAGCGCGTGGGCTCTGACTACTACCGCCTGCAAGACGGCTTCGACTATATCAACGTGCAGCTCACCGACGAACGCGACAACCTCGTGTCGGAGGGTGTCATCTGTCCGCGCTGGGCCACCAATGTGCAGGGCCACGAGGCGTTCACCTTCGCCGTCGACTTCGGAACCACCAACACCCACGTGGAGTGTATGCGGCAGGGGCAGATGCCCGAGCCGCTGGCTGTGGGCTCGGCCTCGAAAGAGCGGCTGCTGGCCACCCTCTACAACGGCGAGCACATCCTCTACGATGTTATCATGAAGCAGGAGTTCCTGCCCAAAAACATCGGCGACGGCTACGGCTTCCCCCAGCGCACGGTGCTCTCGGAGACCGAGCGACTCGATGCCGAGAACGTCGACGAGATTGTGGCCTTGGGCGACGCCGGTATCCCGTTTATCTACGAGAAGGAGTCGGTGGGCTATGGCAACCGTGTGGTGCCCAACCTGAAATGGTCGACCGAGATTGCCACGGCCAAGCGCGTGCGGGCCTACCTCACCGAGCTGGCACTGCTCATGCGCACCAAGGTACTGCTCGAGAACGGCGACCTGGCCAAGACGCGGCTGGTGTGGTTCTACCCGCTGTCGATGAAGGTGGGCAACGTGCGCAAGATGGGCGAGATGTGGGCCAAGACCTTCAGAGAGGTCTTTGGCTGTGTGCCCGACGAGCGCAACCTCATCCAGATGCCCGAGTCGGTGGCGCCCTACTATTTCTACCGCGGGTCGAGCCAGTTTCGTGGTGCCGCCTCTACGGTGGCATCGATCGACATCGGCGGCGGGTCGAGCGACGTGGTGGTCTTCGAGTCGAACGCTCAGCAGCCCACCATACTCACCTCGTTCCGCTTCGCGGCCAACGTGCTCTTCGGCGACGGATTCTCTGAGGTGCCCCATGGCGACAGCAACCCCATGACGGTGAAGTATGTCGACTATTTCCGCCGTCTGTTCGATACCGACGACGACCGCTACGGCGAGCTCAACGGCATCCTCGACGATATCACCGGCAAACGGAAGAGCGAGGACATCAACGCCTTCCTCTTCTCGGTCATCCAGAACAAGGTCGTGGGCGACAACGATGTGTTCTCCTACAACCAGCGGCTCAACGAGGACGGACGGTTCAAGATCGTGTTCCTCTATTTCTATGCCACCCTCATCTATTATGTGGCCGGCATGATGAAGCACCGCGGACTGGATAAGCCCCGCTCGGTGATGTTCTCGGGCACCGGCTCGAAGGTGCTCGACATCGTGGGGGCGAAGCGCGAGCTCGACCTGCTGTCGCAGGCCATCTTCGAGCGGGTGTATGGCGAACGCTACGATGCCGACGGCTTCTCGGTGGTGATGGAACGCAACGAGCCCAAACAGATTACCTGCCGCGGCGCGCTAATGCAGGTGCGCGACCAGAGCGGTTGCGCCAGCGTGGAGCAGTTCAACCGGCTGATGGACAGCTTCGACTCAGACCTCAAGTACAACTATTCGGCCATTGCCTATGAGCGGCTGACCTACGCCGACATGGACAAGCCGGAGGTACGTGTACAGATCGTGGAGGCGGTGAAGACGTTCAATGACTTCTTCTGCCATCTGTGCGACGACATCCACGTGGTGGACAGGTTCCTCGTCGACCAGCAGTCGCTGATGAAGTTCAGGGAGTTGGTGAACAAAGACCTGGAGCATCACCTTATCAATGGATGGAACTTCGTCAACAAGAACGAGCCCGACCGCACGGCTACCGACCTCATCGAAGACACGGTGTTCTTCTATCCGGTCATCGGCAGTATCCGCGACAACCTCATTGAGAACCTCTAACCCCCGCAGCGTATGTTTGGAAGCAACAAAGACGCCATCACGCCCGAGCAGCTCGACGAGTTGTTGAAGCCACTCACCGAACGCGTAGACAAGCTGGAGACACAGATGAAGGCGCAGGCCGAGGAGATGGCCGAACTGCAGCGCCTGCTCGGGGAGCGCCAGGCCGAGGCCGCCAACGCTGTCGCGCCGACGGCCGAGCCGCAGTCGGCAGCCGACGTACAGCAGGAATACCAGCTGGGCGACACCATTGCCCTCGACGTGGAGCCTGCCCCGCTGGCTGAGACCTACTACCTGCCAGCCCCCACGCCCGACGGCCTGTTCACCGAAGAGAGCCGTGTGCTGCAGGTGGGCAAGAGCATCTACCGGCTGCGCAGCACCGACGGCATGAACGGCTATTTCGAGATGCTGTCGTCGTCCGATGCCATTGCCACGGCCACCATCAGCGTAAGCCAGTTTGTGAAACCCGTCTGCCGCATCGAAGGCAACACGCACCGTCTGCCCCAGCGCATCGAGACACTGGAGGAAGGCACTGCCCAGCGCGAGGGCAACGGCTGGAGAGTGGTCAGAAAGGCGACCGTAAAGTTTGATTGAACCTAGATTAGAAATAACATGGCTGGCAAGAGGCGACCTATCGGTCTCTCTGCCTGCCATCAGCATGATGATATGCCCATGAATGTGAAATGTCCCAAATGCAGGCTTAGCTTCGAGGTCTCGGCCTCGCCCGGTATCACCGAGTTGCAATGCAACTGCCCGCGGTGTGGCACGCCGTTTACCTATCGCGTGGACGACGAGGCAACCTCCAGCACAGAGACCTTGGCTCCCAACGATGACGGCCATACCGATACAGTCAGTGGCGATGCCTCGTTGAGCCCTTCGGCAGCCAGCCCGGCCAGTGTGGCAAGCAGCAGCATGTCACCGTCTGCATCGCAGATGGTGCCTCCCCCTGTGCCCCCGCAGGTGTCGGCACAGCCCGCAGCACCATTTGCCCGTACCAATCCGTTGCGACCTGGTGGCGGGGCAGGTGTCGCGCCGCCCCCCGTGCCCCGCAAGTCGAGTGGCTGTCTCAAGTATCTGTTGCTCACAGTGGGTGTCATTCTGGCCCTATTCTTCTTGATTGTCTACCAATGTGGTGGGTCGTCGAAGAGCTATACCGCCGACAATGTGACGGTGGTAGACGCTGCCGACAGCGGAGCCGAGGCTGCACCAATGACCGTGACCGACCCGGCCTATGATGCCAACGCACATCATGGCAGGGCACCGCGATGGATACAGGGCAACTGGCATGTCGATACCGAATACGGCGGCATCTCGGTGAAGATTTGGGACGACAACATTGCAGAGACAAGCGGTGGCGAGACAAGCTACGGTAGGTTCAAATACCAGAACCAACGGCTTTATTGCGACTTTGGCGACGGCAACATGTTCATCTATCGTCTTGATGAGGAGCGGAAGGTCATAGATGCCGGGAATGGAGTGCTCATGCAAAAAATAGAGCCATAAGCGTTGTTGGCGCTTATGGCTTTCTCACCTTAGCCAGCCACTGGTTGAACTCGCCACTGTAGCCGTTGAACACATTGATGTCAACCTCACCGTGGATGCCTGCCACGCGGCCGTCGGGTGCCAACTGCCAAATCCATAGTTTCACGTCGGGCTTATATTCGCCGTATCGTGCGATCCACACCGGATAGCTGTGCTTGATGTCGGGTGCGGCATCGAGGTAACGGTTGACGAAAGTCTGGCTGATGTAGAGGATGGGGCGCATGCCCGTGCGCTTCTCCACAATCTGCAGCCAGTTGCGCACACGGCTCCACATGGCATGTACGCCACCCATCTGCTTGATCTGACTGGGGAAAGGCTCGAGATCGAGCACGGGTGGCAGGTCGCCCTTGCGGAAGTGGCTGTTGCGGAGGAACGCCTCTGCCTGCGCGCCTCCCGTCGACCGGTGTGAGAAGAAATGATATGACCCCACGGGGTAGCCGTGGGCGCGGGCCGCTGCATAGTCGGCCTTGTAGTAAGGGTTGAGCACCGTCGTTCCTTCGGTCGACTTGATGAAGACGAACGACACCTTGTAGTCGATGGCACCACTCACCGTTTTCTTCGAGAGCGTGCCCAGGTGGGTGATGCGCAGCCTGCCCCAGTCGATGCCGTAGCGTCGTTTGCCCTTGATGTGCTGGTGCTTGGAGATGTCGATACCATATAGGCGATCGGAGGTATAGTGCAGGCGTTCGCCATGGTACACGTCGGCCTTCCACTCGCCCACGCGGAAGTATCGGTCTTTCGACGAAAAGCCGAAGCCTGTCCGCTTGTCTTCCTTCCATTGTCCTTCGTAGTAGGTGCCCAGGGTGTCGCGGTAGGTGCCGTGGCCTTCAGCCAGAAGATGTCGGCAGAACTCGCCCTGATACACCCCCTCGGCATCCTTGCGGATGCCCGTCACCAGCGTGTCGTGGTCCCAGGTGCCATTGATGTGCCGCCCCAGCGAGTCGGAGGTCCAGCCCCGGCCTTGTCGCAGTCCTTTGCTCCATAGTCCTGAGTAGACGATCGAGTCGTTGAGGTAGAGCACGCCGAGTCCGTGGCGCTTGCCATCCTTCAGCTGTCCGCGATAGGTCCAGCGGCCACTGGTGACCGTGATGACATCGTCGCTCTTGACCTGACACGCCGTCAGCAGCAGTGCCGCCATGAGGGTGAGGGCAGCACTGCACACCTTATTATATATGTGTCCTTTCGTTTCCAATCTTTGCATCACTATCGTTTTACCTCCTGTCCTTTCACTATACCCAAAAAGCGTCCTCCGGAAGTGAACACCGGTGAGCCGTTTCGGGCCAGCAGTCGTGGCACGTCGTGACGGCCGTCGGCATTATATCTGCCTGGCACGAGTAATGTGCGGGCAGTCGTCGTCGTGTCGGTGGGCGCGATGGTCGCCAGCAGGATATGCTTCGAGGCATTGATGCCCCAAGGCACGTTGCGTACGGCGTAGGCGTTCCATGGCTTCTTGTGGTCTACGGCACGCAGGATGACCGGCTGGCCTTGCTGACCGGCTGTTGCTATGAAGGTCTTGCAAAGGACTTGTGTCAGGCGATTGTCGTCGTCGTACCATGACAGCCGGTAGCGTCCGACGCGTACCAACCTCGACTGCCGTGTGAGTTTCAAGACATTCAAAGTATTGTAGGTGGAGTCGAGCTGTGCCGTGGCCTTGGCCTGTGCCGCTGCGTAGGTGGCGATGCGTGTGTAGCCTTCGTCTTGTACGCCGTGGCTGCGCAGGTAGTATTGCAGTTCCTTCTCCTCGGTCTGCTTACGCTGCAGCAGTCGGCCCAGCGAGTCGGTCAGCAGGGTAACGAGCCTGGCAGGCGTGACATGTGCGATGCTGTCGGCGGGCAGTGCCAGTCGGGTGGTGGGAGAGAGGGTGAGCACCCTGCCGTCGCAGCTCGGCCACCACCAGTGCTTGTTGATCCATACACCCTGCTGATGGACGCTGTCGGTGTGTAGCACCAGGGTGTCGGTATCGGTAACAAGGCACAGTTGGGTTTGACCGTCGACAAAGCATGTGGCGTGACGCATGTTGTCGGCCGAGGCAGGCAGCAGTCTGACACCCAGCCAGGTGCAGGCTGCCAACAACAGGGCTGCGGCGAAGAAGAGCCACAGGCGGTGAGTCTTGAATTGGGACATCTTGTTTTTGTGTATGGCTATCGGTTCCCGTAGGGGAGGTCGGGTGGCCGCTTATGCCTTATTTGATTTGAAAAAAGCCGAGATGTCGTCCCACCGTTTCTCGGCCATCTGGCGTCCCATCTCGTACACCCGTTGCATGAGGTCGGTGTCGTGGCAGATGTGGCCGATGGGCAGCTTGTGGTCGGGGGCGAGCACCAGGGTGTGGCCTTCGCGCTCCTGCTGACGGATATAGTCGAGCTCGGCATTGTACATACGATACCTGCGTCGCGATGCCGCCACGAAGTTGGGGTGGCGGCGCAGCATCAGGTGGATGAGTGGGTTGAGTTTGTTGGGAGTCTTCACATAGTCGCGCGGCTGGGTCAGCACCACCATGTTGCGGCGGTAGCCGATGCGCTGGAAATATTGCAGGGGGATGGAGTCGGCGATGCCTCCGTCGAGCAGCCGCTGACCGCCAATCTTCACAACCCTGGCCGCCCCCGGCATCGATGCCGAGGCGCGTATCCACTCGTAGCACTCGTCGTTGGCGCGCTGCAGTTGTCGGTACACCGGCTGGCCCGTGTCTACGTCGGTACACACTGCATAAAAAGCCATGGGGTTGGCATCGAAGGTCTTGGCATCGAAGATGTCGAGATGCTGTGGCAGATAATGGTAGCAAAACTCGCCGCCAAACATGTCGCCTGTGGTGAGGAGCGACCGCATGGAACAGTAGCGCCAGTCGTTGGCATACTGCTTGTTGTAGCGTATGGCCCGGCCTGGCTGCCGACTCTTCATGTTGCACCCCAGGGCCGCCCCTGCCGACACCCCGATGAGCCCGTCGGGATAGGTGTCGCGTTCCATCATCACATCGAGGATGCCGGTGGTAAACAAACCACGCATGGCACCGCCCTCAAGCACGAGTCCGATGCCTTGGTCTGACAGGTTTTGTATTTCTTGGTCCATCATCCTTATTGTCTTTATTGTGTCTACAAAAGTACGCAGAATTGCTGAAATAAGCGAACGTTTTCTATAATTTAATGTAATAACTACAGATAGAAAACAAAGATTTTCGCAAGACTTTAGGTGAGCCGCCAACTTTTGTATAACTTTGCCTTACAATGAGCAACCATTTCAGACCCATCGACCGCGACATCCTGCACCTGGCCGTGCCCAGCATCGTGAGCAACATCACCGTGCCTCTGCTCGGCCTTGTCGACCTCACCATTGTGGGGCACATCGGTTCGGAGCGGTATATTGCCGCCATCGCCGTGGGCACCATGATCTTCAACGTCATCTATTGGCTCTTCGGCTTCCTGCGCATGGGCACCAGCGGCATGACGGCCCAGGCCTTGGGACGTGGCGACGGCAGTCTGGTGCGACTGTTGCTGCGGCGCTCGCTCACGGTGGCACTGGTCATCGCCCTGCTCTTTGTGGTGTTCCAGTGGCCGCTTCGTTGGCTTACCGTTACCCTGATCCATCCCTCGCCGCAGGTGGTGCCGCTCGTAGTCGCCTATTTCAATATCGTCATCTGGGGTGCCCCGGCCATGCTCGGGCTCTATGCGCTCAACGGCTGGTTTGTCGGCATGCAGAACACGCGCATCCCCATGCTGGTGGCCATCTTCCAGAATGTGGTCAACATCGTGGTGTCGGTGGTGCTGGTCTTCGGCGTGGGGCTGCGCATCGAGGGCGTGGCCCTGGGCACATTGGTGGCCCAGTGGAGCGGGTTTGCACTGGCGTGGTGGCTCAGGCGCACCGTCGCGCTGCCGTCAGACGGTGCAACAAGAGGGGCCATGGTGTCGTGGTGGGACTTCTTCATCGTCAACCGCGACATCTTCCTGCGCACGGTATGTCTGGTGGCGGTCAACCTCTTCTTCACCTCCGCCGGTGCGCGCCAGGGCGACATGACGCTGGCCGTCAACACCTTGCTGCTCACCTTCTTCACCCTTTTCAGCTATGTCATGGACGGCTTCGCCTTTGCCGGCGAGGCCTTGAGCGGCAAGTTCTACGGTGCCGGCGACGATGCCGCGCTGCGCGCCATGACACGTCGTCTCTTTGTCTGGGGCGCGCTGATGGTGGTGGCCTTCACCGCCGTGTATGTCATCGGTGGCAATGGGTTCCTGGGTCTGCTCACCGACGACCGCCGGGTCATTGCCGCTGCCACCGATTACTTTTTCTGGGCCTGCCTCATTCCCTTGGCGGGCATGGCCGCTTTTGTCTACGATGGCATCTTCATCGGCCTGACCGCCACCCGCGGCATGCTCGTGTCGAGCGTGGCCGCCACGGCCCTGTTCTTCCTCATCTTCTTCGTGGGCGAGCGGTATGTCGCCACCGGCGGCGCCCTTCCGCTCAACCACTTCCTCTGGCTGGCCTTCATCCTCTACCTCGCCATGCGTGGCCTGATGCAGCATCTCATCATGGGCAGGCTGCATTCCGGGCATCGTTGATACCATGCCGTGACTATTCAGTTCCCCACCGGGGCCTTTCCCTGAGCAAAACGGAAATAACATTTTCATTCCTGCGCTACAGATTCACCAGAAAGTAGTTACCTTTGCACCGGCAAGTAAGTAGGCCATCATTGGCAATGGACTTTCGAGTCCAATATTCAGTTTAGTTCCGTCAGCCCGTAGAGTAATAATTGGTCGTTGGAGACCTTATAGAAGAGTACATGTTTTATGAGCATCGGACTTGCCGTTTTACAATCACAGGATATGGCACGTAAGGCAGAGAAGGAAAGAACGAAGGATGGCTTGAAGCTGAAGATAGTCAATCCCAATGCGGCAGGCATAGACATCGCCTATGGTGAGATGCAAGTCT
>JBHAFS010000143.1:0-41344 GCA_041856205.1 Prevotella sp. | reverse complement strand
GGGTCCCATCCGCGCCGGTTTCTACCAGACCTTTGCCTGGTTCTTCGGTGCCAGCCTCAAGAAAGACTACGACCCCAACGGCATCGACCGCCTCACCGAGCGCGTGGTGCTGCAGGTGGAGGCCGGAGAGCTGTAGGCTGCGGTGTATCAACAATTGGCCATGCTCATTCATCCCTTCATACTCTTTTCTTTGCCAACAGTGTAGTTTTCTACATTCCCACAATCATAGCGCAATTAGATCCCTTTCCGTTTCTTGATAGCAACGGCTCACCCTACTCTGCCACAGCGATTCAAAACGTCTTAAAAAGATAAATGACTGGAGCTATTGTGCGCACATAGGGGGGGCCGTGTGCTTTTTTTGAATATTCATTTGCGCTTCTTGGTTTTTTCCACTAACTTTGCAATTGTCAATGCCTGAAGGCAATATTTTAAACACAATACAATTGCAATGGATTACAATTTCAAAGAAATTGAGAAGAAATGGCAGGCTCGTTGGGTGGACCAACAGACCTATAAGGTGGTGGAGGACCCCGACCGCAAGAAATTCTACGTGCTCAATATGTTCCCCTACCCTTCTGGTGCCGGACTGCATGTGGGTCACCCGCTGGGCTACATCGCCAGCGACATCTATGCGCGCTACAAGCGGCTGCAGGGCTACAATGTTCTCAACCCCATGGGCTACGATGCCTACGGACTGCCGGCCGAGCAATATGCCATTCAGACAGGACAGCATCCGGCTATCACCACCGAGAACAATATCAACCATTATCGCGAGCAGCTCGACAAGATCGGGTTCTGCTTCGACTGGGACCGCGAGATACGCACCTGCGACCCGGGCTACTACCACTGGACGCAGTGGGCCTTTGAGCGTATGTTCGAGTCGTACTACGACAACGACCTGAAGAAGGCGCAGCCCATCAGCCAGCTCGTCAGCCGTCTCGAGGTTACGGGCACCGAGGGACTGAACGTGGCACAGTCGGACGATACGCTGGCCTTTACCGCCGAGGAGTGGAACGCCATGGACGAGAAGCAGAAGAGCGACACGCTGATGAACTATCGCATTGCCTACAAGGGCGAGACGATGGTCAACTGGTGTGCCGGGTTGGGCACGGTGCTGGCCAACGACGAGGTGGTGGACGGCGTGTCGGTGCGCGGCGGATTCCCCGTGGTGCAGAAGAAGATGAGCCAGTGGTGCCTGCGGGTGTCGGCCTACGCACAGCGTCTGCTTGACGGCCTCGACACCGTAGACTGGAGCGACTCGATCACCGAGACGCAGAAAAACTGGATAGGACGCAGCGAGGGTGCTGAGGTGGAGTTTAAGGTGAAGGACAGTGACCTGAATTTTACCATCTTTACCACCCGCGCCGACACGATGTTCGGCGTGACGTTCATGGTCCTGGCCCCCGAGTCGGACTATGTGTCGCAGGTCACCACACCCGAGCAGCAGGCCGAGGTGGACAAGTATCTCGACTATGTGAAGAAGCGCACGGAGCTCGACCGCATGTCCGACCGCAAGGTGACGGGCGTATTCTCGGGTTCGTATGCCATCAATCCCTTCACCGGCGAGGCCATCCCCATCTGGATTGCCGAGTATGTGCTGGCCGGATATGGCACGGGTGCCATCATGGCCGTGCCTGCCCACGACAGCCGCGACTATGCCTTTGCCCGCCATTTCGGCCTGCCCATCGTGCCGCTCATCGAGGGTGCCGACGTGTCGGAGGAGAGCTTCGATGCCAAGGAGGGCATCGTCATCAACTCGCCCATGGAGGGCAAGGAGAGCCTCGACGGCTTCAGCCTGAACGGCCTGACGGTGAAGGAAGCCATCGCCGCCACCAAGAAGTTTGTGGCCGACAAGGGCATCGGACGCGTGAAGGTGAATTTCCGCATCCGCGACGCCATCTTCTCGCGCCAGCGCTACTGGGGCGAGCCGTTCCCGGTGTACTACGAGGGTGGCATCCCTCGCATGATTCCCGAGGAGTGTCTGCCCATCGAGCTGCCCGAAATCAAGGAGTATAAGCCCACCGAGACGGGTGAGCCGCCACTGGGCCGCGCCGAGAAATGGGCCTGGGACACCAAGAAGAACTGCATCGTGGAGAACAGTCTCATCGACGAGCAGACGGTGTTCCCCATCGACCTCTACACCATGCCGGGCTTTGCCGGGTCGAGCGCCTACTATCTGCGCTACATGGATCCGCACGACGACAAGGCGCTGGTGTGCCAGTCGGCCGACGAATACTGGCGCCACGTAGACCTCTACGTGGGTGGCACCGAGCATGCCACGGGGCACCTGATATACAGCCGTTTCTGGAACAAGTTCCTCTTCGACCAGGGCGTGAGCTGTGAGGAGGAGCCCTTCCAGAAGCTCATCAACCAGGGCATGATACAGGGTCGCAGCAACTTTGTGTATCGTGTGAACGAGCTGAGCACCAGCGACAAGCCGGTGTTTGTGAGCTACAACCTGCGCAACAACTACAAGGACGTGACACCCATCCACGTGTGGGTGAACCTGGTGAAGAACGATGTGCTCAACATCGAGGAGTTCAAGCAGTGGAGCCCCGATTACGCCCAGGCCGAGTTTATCCTCGAAGACGGCAAGTATGTCTGCGGCTGGGCCATCGAGAAGATGTCGAAGTCGATGTACAACGTTGTCAATCCCGATGACATCATACGCGACTACGGTGCCGACACGCTGCGCCTGTATGAGATGTTCCTCGGTCCGGTGGAAGCCAGCAAGCCGTGGGACACCAACGGCATCGACGGATGTTTCAGGTTCCTCAAGAAACTGTGGAATCTCTTCTGGGACAACCGCACCGACCAGTTCATCGTCGACGACACCACCGCCGGCAAGGACAGCCTGAAGAGTCTGCACAAACTCATCAAGAAGGTGTCGGGCGACATCGAGTCGTTCTCGTTCAACACCAGCATCTCGGCATTCATGATCTGCGTGAACGAACTCGGTCAGCAGAAGTGTCACAGCCGTGAGGTATTGAGGCAGCTGATTGTCCTGCTGGCTCCCTTCGCACCCCACACGGCCGAAGAGCTGTGGGAGCAGCTGGGCGAGAGCACCTCGGTGTGCGACGCGCAGTGGCCTGAGTGGAACGAGGAGTATCTCAAGGAAGACGAGATCCAGATGACGGTGAGCTTCAACGGCAAGGCACGCTACCAGAAGATGTTTGCCGCCGATGCCGCAAACGATGCCATCGAGAAGGCCACGCTAGAAGACGAGCGCAGCGCCAAGTTCCTCGACGGCAAGCAAATCGTCAAGGTCATCGTCGTGCCCAAGAAGATCATCAATATTGTGGTGAAATAGTAGGCCGGTGGGCTGGTTTGTTGGTGGGTCTTAGTCCCCTAAGACAGGGGATGGGGTCACGAACAAGCCAGTCCAGCAACCTTCTCATTCAACAATTCCTTGTTCTATCCCTTTCTAGTTTAGGGACTGAAATACCTTTCAATCGATAAACACATTCATTGCTCTGCTCCTGACTTATAGGGCAAGCCCAACCCACACACCCATGACTATCAACCACCAAATCATTTTCAACGAGGCTAAGGACTATGTGTTTCTGACGCTGGGTCTGATTCTTTATGCCTTTGCATGGACTACCTTCCTGTTGCCTTACGAGATTGTGACAGGCGGCGTGACCGGTCTAGCCGCCATCATCTTCTATGCCATCCGCATCCCCATACAGGACAGCTACTTTGTCATCAACGCCCTGTTGCTGGCCCTGGCCTTGAAGATTCTGGGTCTGAAATTCCTGATGAAAACCATCTATGCCATCTTCGCGCTGTCGTTCCTGCTGTGGCTGGCACAGAAGATGATGCCCATGGACGATGCCGGCAACTACGTGAAGATCCTCGGTGAAGGACAGGACTTCATGTCGCTGCTCATCGGATGTACCATGACCGGCACATCGCTGGCCATCGTCTTCATGAACAACGGCTCTACGGGTGGCACCGACATCATTGCCGCCTCGGTGAACAAATACTATAACTTCTCGCTCGGACAGGTACTCATCGTCGTAGACCTGTGTATCATCGGCAGCTGTCTGTTTGTCCCGCAGTTTGGCGACGGCATCTCGCGCGTACATAAGGTGGTGTTCGGTCTCTGCACCATGGTGGTCGAGAACTTCATGCTCGACTATGTGATGAACGCCCGCCGCGAATCGGTGCAGTTTATGATCTTCTCGAAGAAATACCAGGAGATTGCCAATGCCATCGGCACGCAGATGGACCATGGCGTGACCATCCTCGACGGCCACGGCTGGTACACCGGCCAAGAGATGAAGGTGCTGTGTATCCTGGCCAAGAAACGCGAGAGCACAAGCATCTTCCGTCTCATCAAGATGATCGACCCCAATGCCTTCGTGAGCCAGAGCTCTGTCATCGGCGTGTATGGCGAGGGCTTCGACAAGATTAAGGTGAAAGTGCCCAAACACCTCACCCACGACCAGGGCAACCCTACGACCCACTAGCCCACCAACAAACCAACCCACCCACAAACCCACCCACCCACATGAAAATCGTCTTCGCCACCAACAACCAGCATAAGCTGCAAGAGATTCGTGATATACTCGGAAGCGACTTCGAGATTGTGTCGCTCAACGACATCGGCTGTCATGCCGACATCCCCGAGACCGGCAGCACGCTGGAGGAGAATGCCCACCAGAAGGCACAATATGTGTTCGACCACTACCACCTCAGCTGTTTTGCCGACGACACCGGCCTGGAGGTCGAAGCCCTGAATGGTGCGCCGGGCGTTCATTCGGCCCGCTATGCCGAGGGCACCGACCACAACAGCGAGGCCAATATGGACAAGCTGTTGCGTGAGCTGGGCGATACCACCCACCGCGAGGCCCGTTTCCGCACGGTCATCTCGCTGCTGCTGACCGATGGCGACACCTACAGCGAGCATCTGTTCGAGGGTGTGGTGACTGGACACATCGACACCGAGAAGCATGGCACCGAGGGATTCGGCTACGACCCCCTGTTCATTCCCGACGGCTACGACAAGAGTTTTGCCGAACTGGGAGAGGAAACCAAGAACCAGATTTCGCACAGGGCCAGGGCCGTGAAGAAGCTCGAGGCTTTTCTCAAGAAGGCATAGATAGCTCCCTTCGTTTCTACGGATAAGCTGAGGATTAAACAGCTAACGGACAATAGATTTGGAGTTTCTACGTTGTATGAGTAACTCTTAATTGACGTCACGATGACAAGCAACATCCTTAGCATATCCATCATTCCTACACGCAGGAAAGCGTGTAGGACGTTATTGTTATCCCTCTTGCTCTTGTTCAGCAGCCTCGCCCACGCCAATCTATGGAAGGCTTATCTCAGTTATTACGAGCCCACAGAGATCGAGCAGGCCGGCAGCAACGTACTTTACGTGCTGGCGTCGGGCGCTCTCTATTCCTACAACCGCAACGACCAGAGCCTGCAGACCTACGACAAGACCACGGTACTCAGCGACTGCGACATCGCACACATCGCCTGGTGTCAGGCGGCACGCCGTCTGGTGATTGTCTATTCCAACGGCAACATCGACCTGCTCGACCAGAACAGCAATGTCACCAACATGGTCAACTACATGAACAAGTCGATGACCGAAGACAAGACCGTCTACAGCATCGACATCGCCGGCAGCTACGCCTACCTCTCCACGGGCTTCGGCATCATGAAGGTCAATGTCTCTGGGGCCGAGTTCAGCGACACCTACCAACTCGGCTTCAAGGTTGACTATAGCTATGTGGACGCCTCTTACCTCTATGCCGCCAGCAGCACGCAGGGCCTCTACCGCGCCCTGCTCACCGGCAACCTCTCTGACAAGGCCAGCTGGACACGCGTGGGCGACTATGTGGCCCGCCCCAAGACCATGGACGCCGACCTGCTGGCGCTGGTCAAGACCCTCAACCCCGGCGGTCCGAAATACAACAACTTCGGGTTTCTGCGCTTCACCAACAACAGGCTTTACACTTGCGGCGGCTCAGGCTACACCATTCCTGCCACCCCGCAAGTTTACGACGGCAGCCAGTGGACCATCTACGACGAGAGTTTCGTGGCCTCGCTGGGACATGTCTTTTCGGGCAGTTTCAGTATCGATGTTGACCCAAAAGACCCTAACCATGTAGCTGTTGGCGGACAAACCGGACTCTATGAGTTTCAGAACGGCACTCTGCTCAAGGCCTGGAGCAATGACAACAGTCCGTTACAGACCGCCAAACCGGTAGGCAACAACAACAAAGACTACGTGTTGGTCACGACACTCAAATACGATGCCGACGGCAATTTGTGGATGGGCAACAGCCAGGCGCCCGAGCGCTCGCTGTTCAAGCTGTCGGCAGACCAATGGACCGGCTTCGACCATACGGAACTGATGAGTCCCGACGGCTACTCACTGGAGGTGATGAGGAGCATGATCGTTGATTCGCGGAAATTGTTGTGGCTGGTCAACGACTACTACCGTATGCCGTCGCTGATTTGCTATCAGCCTTCCACCGACGGCATCAAGCGTTATTCTACCTTCACCAACGATGATGGAACCACCTACTCGCTGTCCAACGTGCGCTTCGTCACCGAAGACAAGAACAACAACATCTGGGTGGGCACCAACATTGGTCCGTTCTACCTCACGTCCGCCGACATCTCCTCGGGCTCAGAGATTTTCACCCAGGTGAAGGTACCTCGCAACGACGGTACCAACTATGCCGACTACCTACTCTCAGGTGTCGACGTCAGCTGCATGGCCGTAGACAGGGCCAACCGCAAGTGGTTTGGCACCAATGGCAGCGGCATCTACTGCATCAGCAGCGACAACATCCAGCAGGTAAACCATTTCACGACAGACAACAGCTCCCTACTCTCCAACAATATCGCCTCTATCGCCATCGACGATGCCACCGGCATCATCTATATCGGCACCGACAAAGGCCTATGCTCCTACCAGAGCGATGCCAACACGGCCAGCGATGTGATGACCAAAGAGAGTGTATGGGCTTATCCCAACCCCGTAAAACCCGACTACGCCGGGGCCATCACCATCACCGGCCTTCAAGACAATGCCGATGTGAAGATTGTCACCGCCAACGGCACCCTCGTGCATCAGGGACGGGCCAGCGGCAACACCTATAAATGGTATGGACTCGACCAGAGTGGCAGGCGCGTGGCCTCGGGCGTGTATATGGTGGAGATTGCCACATCCGAGGGCGAGAAAGGCGTAGTTTGCAAGATAGCTATTGTGAGATAAAAAATGACAAGAACAGAGAAAGTAATAGCCGCCTTCATCTTGCTTACTGCACCGCTGGCCATCTACGCCTTGGCCCGGCTGCAGCCCACTTTTGACGACTGGACCTATCTGACCTATCCCAACGAAGACCCACAGTGGCAGAGATACTATCTGCCCTACGGCAGTTACTGGCGGCCCATAGACGCACTCATCGGCTATGTGCTGGCCCTCGACCTGCGCCTCTTCCCCACCCTCAACCACATTCTCATCTATCTCGCGCACCTCACCGGCATGCTGATGGTCTACCTCATCGGCCGCCGACTGCAATACGCTCTCCTGCCACGCATCATCGCCCCACTCTTCTTCCTGCTGTCGCCGGCCATGCTGGGAGCCGTGCTCAACATCGACTCCATCAACCAGGTGCTCGCCTCTACCCTGGGACTCATAGCCCTGTGGTGCTATCTGCGCCCATCGAAGCACCGTTCTTGTCTCTGGCCTGCATTATGTTTACTCGCCACCTTTGCCAAGGAAAATGGAATCTGCTGGCTGTTTATCGTGCCGCTGCTGGGCTTTGCCTTCCATATCACCGACCGCCGTCAGCTCTACCGCCATCTGGCTATCGCCGTGGGCTGTGCCGTGGCATATTCGGCCATCAGACTCTCGCTGCCCAATGGCTATGCACTGGACGAAAACCAGTATCTTACAGCAACCTTCACCGACAAGCTGAACAATGTGGCCAAGTTCCTCATCTTGTCGTTCAGTTGTGTCGACTTTATCAGTCTCTTTCACCAGCCCAGCCGTCATATCCCATTTCTCCTGCTCACGTTGCTCCTCTCCATACCTTTTATATATCTACTCGTGCGCCGTGGCATCGCACATCTCAAAGAGCGCGAGACACTCATGCTCCTTCTCTCCATTCTGCTGGCTGCATCGCCCCATTTGCTCACACTCTTCAGCACCATGCATGCCTATGCCGCCCTGGGGCTCATCGCCTTGCTCGTAGGCCATATCCTCAACGGGGGCAGCATCGGCCGGAAAAGCATCACCGTCACCTTTGCAATGTATATGGCCTCTGCCCTCATGGTCGATGCCCGACATTATGCCAAGGCATACGACTCGGGCATGACCGGCTACCGCATGGCCGAGAGCGTCATCCTACAGGCCCACAAGCCCGCAAACAAAGTATGGTGCATCTGCATCGACAACGGCGAAAAGAAATACTCATCATTCTGCGTCATCCCCTACGATGCCTTCGGCTGGGGCAACGCCGTCTATCTGCATACCCATCACCAATGGCCCACCTTGCTGCGCAGCGAGACCATCGCGGCAGCCGACGCGCGCAAGCGCCTCACCCGCATCGTCAGCAAGAAGCAGGCCGAGGGCTACGACCAGGTGTGGATTGTGGACGGCGAAGAGGTTAAAGTCATCGAAAAATGAAAACACAGCTGTCGCATATCTCCTTTCTGCAGACTTTTGGCATCCTGCTTGTGGTGCTCGGCCACTCGTTCTACCGTTTCAGCGCCGACTATCCGGTCATCCGTTGGATTTATGGCTTCCACATGCCGCTGTTCTTCTTCATCTCAGGCTACCTGCTTCGTTACACCCATGCCGACCTTAGGTCGATACGCCTGTGGGGCCGCGGCGCCTTCCTCACCCGCAAGGCACAACGACTGCTTGTGCCCTACGTCCTCATCAGCAGCCTCGTCTTCGTGCCCAAGGCCCTCATGAGCAACTATGCCGTCCGTCCCATCCACCTGAGCCTGCACGACTATCTCGACATGCTCGTCTACCCCTATCACAATGTGCTGGGTGCCTACTGGTTCTTACCCACCCTCTTTCTCATCTTCACCCTTTTCCTATTGCTTGCCAAGGCCGCCCAAAGGTTCAAGATAAAGCTCAATCCCTGGCAGGCCGCAAGCCTCTTCTTCTTCGCCAACCTCCTCATCGACTTCCATCATGAGAGTGCGCTCAATCTGCTTGGCGTTATCCATTTCATCTTCTATTTCGCGATGGGCTATGCCTTCAGAGACTCAGCCCTCGAGCATGACATCAGCAGACAGTCGCCTGTACGCCTCCTGCTGCTCACCCTGGCCTTCTCCATGGTGATGCTTGTCACTCCCCATTTCAACCTGAAAGACCAGCTCACGGCACTCAACGGCATACTGTTGAGCATCGCACTGGGCCGAATCTACGAAAGAACAGGATGCACGTTCCTGAATCATCTCTACGGCCACACCTATACCATCTACCTCTTCTCGGGGCTTTTCCAGATCCTCTCGCTCCAGGTGCTGCTCCATTTCGTCAGCCTGCCGCCCCACCTTTTTATACCCTTGGCCTTCGTCACGGGTGTCTATGGTCCCTGGCTCATCGACCGCATCAGGGCCCTCTGCAAAAGGCAACGGAGTTAACGCCAAAAGGTTAAATCTGTATAAATTATACCCTTGGGTATAATACCCTTGGGTATAATTCCGTATCTCGCTGACA
The DNA here is from genome assembly GCA_041856205.1 of Prevotella sp. Classification (GTDB taxonomy): domain Bacteria; phylum Bacteroidota; class Bacteroidia; order Bacteroidales; family Bacteroidaceae; genus Prevotella. The sequence goes on along the minus strand of JBHAFS010000143.1, from coordinate 31,641 downwards.
ATTCACGTTTTCAAGAATGAGCGACAGCCCTCCTGAACCTGAAATGACGCACAGAAAGAGAAAACAAAAAAAATAAATACAGCAGATGCAAACACCAAAAAACTGTAGAATAAATGTGTTTGCATCTACTGTATATTATAGCTTGAGGCATCAACAAAAAAAACTTTTATTGTGGCCGATGCTCCATGGGCAACCGGTGTCTTACGACAGGCTGAGCATCCGCTCGATGGGCTTCACGGCCTCGCGGGCTACGTCGGGGTCGATCTCGACGGTGGGCCAACCATATTTCAGGCTGTTGTAGATCTTCTCGAGCGAGTTTTTCTTCATATACTCACACTCGTTGCAGGCGCACCCTACCCCACCTTCCGACACCTCGGGCGGCACGGGGATGAACGTCTGCTCGGGGCACGTGCGCTGCATCTCGTGCAGGATGCCGGCCTCGGTGGCCACGATAAACTCCCTGACCTCGGGATGCTCCTGCGCATACTTGAGCATGGTGGCCGTAGACCCCTTCACGTCGGCCAGGGCCAGCACGGGTGCCTTACATTCCAGATGCGCCATCACCACAGCCTCGGGATGGGCCTTCTTGAGCCTCACAATCTCCTCGACCGAGAACTTCTCGTGTACATGGCAGCCGCCGTTCCACAGCAGCATCTGCCGGCCCGTCACCCCGTTGATGTAGTTGCCCAGGTTGTAGTCGGGCCCGAAGATGATCTTCTCGTCCTCGGGAAAGCTGTCGATGACCTTCTTGGCATTGCCCGAGGTCACCACACAGTCGGTGAGCGCCTTCACGGCCGCCGTGGTGTTGACATAGCTCACCACCTTATAGCCCGGATGCTCGTCCTTGAATTTCCTGAGGTCTTCGGCCCGGCACGAGTCGGCCAGCGAGCAGCCCGCCGTGAGGTCGGGACAGAGCACCGTCTTGTCGGGCGAGAGCAGCTTGCAGGTCTCGGCCATGAAATGCACGCCGCACATCACCATCATCTTTGCTTCGGTCTCGGCGGCCTTGCGTGCCAAGGCCAGCGAGTCGCCCACAAAGTCGGCAATGTCTTGTATGTCGCCCACCGTATAATAGTGTGCCAGGATGATGGCATCCTTCTCGCGGCACAGCCGGCGTATCTCCTGTTTCAGGTCGAGGATCTGCTCCACGGGTTCGTCTACATACCCTTTCTCAATCCATTCTTGCTTTACCATAGGTTCAACTTTCTGTCGGGCATGGCCCGTCACTTTATATTTTTATGTTATGTTTTATTTTAAAGAAAAACAAAATAAGAATAATATTGCGGTGTGGATATGGGGATAACTTTGTGCCCATAGATTTGGTATTTTCGTTATCCACGTGCGGTAGATATTTATCCACCTCTGTTACTTATATCTTCTCATTGATAGTCAGTCTTTTGGAATAGTTATCCACACTGCTGCTGTTTGGTGCAAAGTTAATAAGTTTATATCTTTTGACCATGAAAAAGCGTGGAAAAGTTGTCTGTAACGGTTGTAAAACACTGTGGATATCCACGATATTAGGGTGGTGGCGGGCAGGCTGTGGATAATCCCGGCTTTATCCACAGGGTTATACATGGGTTATTAGCAGGGTTATCCACAGGTTTATCCACACCCTGAGGCACTGCCAAAGCACCGTCATGGCGTTGCGTGTACAGTGATTTAACGGTGGCAGACTGGTGTCAACGCAGTGTGGTTCGAGTCGAATCACGCTCTGGTTCGACTCGAAGTACAGTCTGATTCGACTCGAAGTACGGCGTGGTTCGACTCGAACCACCGCTCGTCGGGCACTCGTACCTACCGTCAAACAGGCTTAACGGCTCTACCAAAGCCATGTGTTGACGGTGGGAAACTTGCCTTATCGCATGACGGTCGTGATGGGCAGCCATTTGCGTGAGAGCCGTCAAGAACCATCATGGTTTCGTTGCATGGGTAGGTTTTTTATGGTATCTTTGTAATCAGCATTAAATCGAAGTATATGAAACATTTATCACGTATGACATCTATGGTAGTGGCTTCGTTGCTGCCGATGGCACTTGCCGCGCAGCCGGCGGTGGTGGCGCAGAGCTTGCCCAATGCCGACAACGAGCCCCTGCCGGTGTTTCCTGTGCCCAGCGAGCGGCAGCTGAAATGGCAGGAGACGGAGTTTTATGCCTTCTTCCATTTCGGTATGAATACCTTCACCAATAAGGAGTGGGGCTATGGCAACGAGCCCGAGAGCAGCTATGCCCCCACGGCCAGGCCCAGCCCCATGCAATGGCTCAAGGCCGTGAAGGCGGCCGGTATGCGCGGCGGCATCGCTGTGGTGAAGCATCACGATGGCTTTTGCCTGTGGCCCACCAGTACCACGCAGCACAGTATGGTGAATGCCGGCAACGACTATGGCCGCACCACCAACATCCCGCTGCTGTTTGCCCAAGCGGCCCGCAAGCTCAAGATGAAATATGGATTCTATGTCTCGCCCTGGGACCGCAACAGCGCCTATTATGGCGACGGCACAAACCGCTATGTGTCGAAGGTGTTTCTGCGGCAGTGTGCCGAGCTGGCGGCCTACGGTTCCGACCAGTTTGAGATGTGGTTCGACGGTGCCAATGGCGGCGACGGATATTATGGTGGTGCCAATACCACGCGCAGCATCGACCCTGAGGTCTACTACGATATTCCCAACCTGCGCGACTCGGTTCACAAGCTCGCGCCCGACTGTGTGATGTGGGGGCTCGGCGGCGAGGCCCGCTGGATAGGCAATGAGGCAGGATGGGCCGGCGAGACCAACTGGTCGGCCTACAATCCGGAGACGGGCGAGAAGGCCGGCATGTATGGTTTTGAGGACGGTTGGAAATGGTTTCCGGGCGAGAGCGATGCCAAGGGCACCGACCAGGGGTGGTTTTGGCACCCCAACGAAAAGCCCAAGTCGGCCGAACGACTCTTCCAGATGTATCTCGAGACCGTGGGCCGCAATGCCACACTCATCCTCAACCTGCCGCCCGACCGCAGCGGCCGCTTGCCTGCTGCCGACGTGGCGGTGCTGAAAAGCCTTGGCAAGATGCTCAAACAGCGGCTGGGGCACGACCTGGCCCCTGAGGCACACATTGAGGTGAGCGCGCAGCGAACGGCCGGCACGCACCGCAACTACCGCGCTGCCAACCTTACCGATGGCAGCGCCGACACCTATTGGGCCGTAGACGACGGCACCACCGCGGCCACCATCACCCTGGCGTGGAACAAGGTAAGGAGGCTGCACTATGTCATGCTGATGGAGTATATACGCAAAGGACAGCGCATCAAGCAATTCACCATAGAGACCAGCACCGACGGACAGACCTGGGTGAAACGGGGCGGAGACATCGCCACCACCACCGTGGGCTACAAGCGCATCATCCCCCTCAACGGCAGTACATCGGCCAGCTACGACGGCGGCATTGCCGCGCGTTATGTGAGAATCAATATCTTAGACAGCAAGGCGTGTGCGTTGCTGCATACCTTATCTGTATATTGAGCCATGAATATATTCTATCTTACAGCCATTGCCTTGATGCCACTTACGGTTTCAGCCCAAGGCATCAACTTTGAGACAAAGGATTATAAAAGTATCGGTGTCTATGACACCTGGGAACAGTCGCCCTTCCGCACAGGCGTGCTTCAGGGACGTGCGCTGGTGGTCGACAATCCCGACCAACGGCCCGACGATGCCATGGGGCAGGTGCCCAATGCCTCGGCACGTGTGCTGGCCGTGCAGCGCTCACGCTATGGCAGCAATACCTTTGGTGTACGCATAGACCTGAACCAATGCTTTGAGCTCACTCCCGTCACCCAATATGTGCATGTGATGATACACAAGCCGCGGGCCGGCCGTATGATGCTGGTGGGACTGGGCAAGCGTAGCGACCGTATGGCACAAAGCCGGGAGACCGAACAGTTTTGGGTACAATCCACTGTCGCCGTGTCGCCCGGTATGTGGTGCGATGCCGTGTTTCCCATCAAGGGCGCGGGCGGCATCGACATCTACAGTCTGGTGGTGGTGCCCCACCTGGAGAGTCCGCATCTGATGGATGAAGACTTTATGGCTTATGTCGACGATATCGTCATCAACGACGTGCCCGAGCCGCGCCTGCAGCGCGACGATTATGCCATAGGGTTCTCAAAAAATCAGGTTTATACACACGCAGAACGCCACTTAGACAGCATTAGGTTCAGCAGTGCCATCCATGGTCAGCAAACCGTCGTAGTGCCTTCGGCTACAACGGTGTATAACGACCTGACCGACCGCCAGCTGAAGGCGAAGGCCGGCGACACCGTGAGCGTATGCTTCGGCTATCGCGGGGCATGGATGCACGGCTATGTATATCTCGACCGCAACAACGACGGTAAGCTGACTCATGAGGTAGACAGCAACGGGAAACCCTTGCCCGATAGCGACCTCATGGCCTATTCGTATGCCAAGGGCAGAAACAGCAGGGGCGTGGCGGTGACCGGCAAAGGGCCCGATGTGCTCAACCCGCCTACCTTTGCGATACCTTCCGACCTCGTGGCGGGATGCTACCGCATGCGCTTCAAGGTCGACTGGGACGCGCTGGATGCCGGTGGACGAACCGATACGGCGAATGGCATCATACAAAACGGGGGCGGCATCATCGACGTTGTGCTCAATGTTCACAATGACATGGTGGCGGTTTCCGACAACCAGCTCAATGGCGAGGTGGTGGCCGGAGACGGCTCCAAGCTCGACAACCACCGCACTGCCTTTGGTCAGCCGTTTGTCATCAGGATGAAGCCTGAGAAAGGTTTCACCTATGAGGGCATCACCATTCGTCATGGCTACCGGCTGGCAGGCAACGCGATGGTGCATGGCAACCGCCAGTGGCGCGAGACGTTCATACCGGCCAAAGCCTTCAAGAACGACAGGCTGAGCATACCGGCCGAACTGGTTGACGGCGACTTGGTGATTTCGGCAAAGTTTGTGGAGATAAAATAAAAACAGCGATTATAGTGCTGTATAATGAATATTCCAGACAATGCAGATTGCCTGGAATATTCATTTTAGTATAGATAGGATGGTTATTGCAAGTTGCGCTCAATCTTCTCGACAATGGTCTCGGGCTTGATCTGGTAGAGGCAGGCATAGTCGCCACGCATACAGTCTTTCTTGCCATAGATGGAGCAGGGACGGCAGGGCAGGTCTGCCTGCAAGGCATTGTCGATGCGCTGGTTCCATCCCATGAAGCCGGCGTAGGGATGGGTGGCACCCCAGATGCTCACCACGGGCGTGGCCACGAGCGAGGCCAGGTGCATGTTGGCACTGTCCATGGTGACCATCACGTCGAGATGGCTCATGAGGATGAGCTCGTGCTGCAGGCTGTGCAGATGGCGCGGCACGCTGAGACAGTGGTGGTGGTGTTCGACGAGCTTGTCTAGCGCCTCGTTTTCCTTGCTTCCGCCACCGAAGAGGAAGATGCGGCAAGAGGGATGGCGCTTGGTAATCAGGTCGATGACCTGCTGTATGAGGGGTAGGGGATAGGTCTTGCCTTTGTGTGCGGCAAAGGGTGCGATGCCTATCCAGGTCTGGAAAGCCTTCTTCTCGCCGATGGCCTCGGGCAGCAGTCTGAGGTTGGCCTGCTGGGGGGTGAGCAGCGAGGTGAAGCTGAGGTTGACGGGATAGCCCAGCCGGCTGAACACCTGCGCATAGTTGTCGAAGGCCGTAGGCAGTGGCTCGAGCACCTTGTCATGGCTGCGGGTGAGCAGCAGGCGCAGCTGGCGGTTCTTCTCCAAGTGTTCTACGCGAAAGCTGTCGAGGTTGAAGCGCATGCGCAGATAGGTGGAGCGCAGCACGTTGTGCAGGTCGGCAATGGCCGTGAAGTTCTTGGCCAGCAGTCGGCGGTAGAGCGCATTGAGTCCCTTGATGCCGCGATACTCGTCTTTGATGTCGGCTTCCATGAAGCTCACGTTGGGTGCCAGGTTCTCGAAGAGCGGCCGTGCGAAGGGCCGTGAGAGCATGGTGAAGCGCACGTGCGGGTACTGACGGGCCAGGGAATAAACCACCGGCACCACCATGGCGACGTCGCCCATGGCCGAGAACCGGATGATCAGGATGTGCTGGGTGTTCATCTGAGGTGAGTAGCGGATGGGGGTAGTATGACTACTTCTTACCGTAGAGCACGGGGTTGGTGCTGGGATCGTTGTACATCTTCATCTGTCGGTACACCTTCATGTACTTGCTGCCGGCCTCGATGTCTTCGAGAAGCTGGTCGATGGCCGTGCCCAGGTCAACCTGCTGCTCAAGCAGCACGCTGAGTTTGTGCTGGCAACGCTGGCGGTGCTCATCGGTGGCATCGGTGCGCTCGGCCTGCTCGCGCATGTGGTAGATCTTCAGGGCGAGGATCGACAGGCGGTCGATGGCCCATGCAGGGCTCTCGGTATTGAGGCGGGCATCGGGCAGGGGCTTGACGTCAGAGTATTTCTGACGGAAGAACGAGTCGATCTGCTCCACCAGGTCGGTGCGGTCTTGGTTGGAGCGGTCGATGCGCCGCTTGAGCGCCAGGGCCTCCAGCGGGTCGATGTGCGGGTCGCGGATGATGTCTTCCAGGTGCCACTGAACAGTGTCTATCCAGCATTTCAGATAGAGGCGATTTTCAATGGAGTCACGCTCATAGGGATTATTGATGGGGGTATCAATATCGTTTTTCACGTGGTAATCGTCGATTGCCTTATTGAAAATGGCATTGCAAGTGAGTGTGAATGACATATAATTGAGATTTAGATTGTTGTGCAAAGATACCAACTAATTTTGATATTGCCAACGGAAAACGATTAAAAAACTCGCCGTTTCTGGGCCTTTACGCACAATTCTTCGACCCCTCGAGAGGGGAATAGGGGGTGGGGCTGGCTGTGGCGGGCAGACGGGTGGGGTGGCAGCAGTGGGCATACTGCTACCATTGCTATATGGAATGACTCTAAATATAGTATTAATTAGAAAAAAATGTTGTGGTGTATGGATAGTTTTTATAACTTTGTAAAGTTCTTAACGTCATGAATAGCATATTGTAATTTTGAGCCTATGCTGGAGAAAATTATAGGGTTCAGTCTGAAATACAAGCTGATTATCATTCTTTTCACGCTGACTATCTTTGGATTTGGCATCTACGCCATTGTCAACATTCCCGTAGGTGCCGTGCCCGACATCACCAATAACCAGGTGCAGGTCATCACCACCTCGGGCAATCTCTCCACCCAAGAGATCGAACAGTTTATCACGGCTCCTGTGGAACTGGAGATGGCCAACCTGCCGGGCGTGAAGGAGATACGCTCGGTGTCGAAGTTCGGACTGTCGGTGGTGACCATCGTCTTTGAAGAGCGTATGGGCACTTACTTGCCTAGGCAACTGATTGCAGAGAAAATCAAGTCGGCATCGGCCAATATACCCGAGGGATTCGGCACGCCCGAGATGGGGCCCATCACCACGGGTCTGGGCGAGATTTACCAATATACGCTCGACGTGAAGCCCGGTTACGAGAAGCGTTACTCGCCCATGGACCTGCGCACCATACAAGACTGGCTGGTGAAACGCCAGCTGTCGGGCATCAAGGGCGTGGTCGAGGTCAACAGCTGGGGCGGTTTCCTCAAGCAGTATGAGGTGGCCATCAACCCCCGACGGCTGCAGGAACTCAACATCACCATCATGGATGTGTTCAGCGCCCTAGAAAGTAACAACAGCATATCGGGGGGTGGATATATCGAGAAAAACGCGGAGAGCTACTTCATCCGCGGCGATGCCCAGGTGAAGACATTGGATGATGTGGGCAACATCGTGGTGAAGAACCGCGGCGGGGTGCCCGTGCTGGTGAAGGACATTGCCACGGTACACTTTGGCTATGCCAACCGTTTCGGTGCCATCACGGCCAACGGTGAGGGCGAGAAGGTGTTCGGGCAGATCATGATGCTCAAGAATGCCAATTCCAAAGAGGTGATACACGACGTGAAGGCACGCGTGGCCGAGGTGCAGAAGACGCTGCCCGAAGGGGTGTTTATCAATCCGGTGCTCGAACGCAGTGAGCTCATCGGCAAGACCACGGCCACGGTGTTCGAGAACCTGCTCTTCGGGTGTGTCATCGTCTTTCTGGTGGTGTTGCTGTTGCTGGGCAACCTGCGGTCGGCACTGGTCATCTCGTCGATGATTCCCTTGGCTCTGCTGTTCACCCTGTCGATGATGTATATCTTCGGCATCGATGCCAACCTCATGAGTCTGGGTGCCCTCGACTTCGGTATCATCATCGACGGTGCCGTGATCATTGTGGAATTTGTAGGGGTGAAGTTGCTCAACCACCAGCGTGAGCTCAACGGCCTCAAAGGCGACGACAGGCAGGCGCTGATGGACAGCATTACCTATGATGGTGCGTCGAACATGATGCACTCGGCCATCTTCGGTCAGTTCATCATCCTTATTGTCTTCATCCCCATCCTCTCGCTGCAGGGCGTGGAGGGCAAGATGTTCAGACCTATGGCCCTGGCTTTCAGCTTTGCCATCCTGGGTGCCATGTTCCTGTGTCTGACGTGGTTGCCGGTTGTCAGCGCATTGTTTCTCAAGCCCAAGCGCGTGTCGAGGAAGAATATCTCGAAGCGGGTGCTCAAGCTCGCCAAGATGACTTATCTGCCTGTCATCAAGTGGTCGATAGACCATAAGCGGATGGTGCTGTCGCTGTCGCTGGCCTCGCTCGTCTTTGCCGGCGGACTGCTCATGAACATGGGTGGTGAGTTTGTGCCCACCCTCGACGAAGGCGACTTCGTCATCCAGCCCGCGCTCAAGACGGGCACCTCGCTCTCGAAGACCGTGGAGCTTACCACGCAGATGGAGAAAATCCTCAAGAAACGGTTTCCCGAGATCGAGCAGGTGGTGTGCCGCATCGGTGCCGCCGAGGTGCCCACCGACCCCATGTCGATGGAAGAGATCGACATGATCATCAAGCTCAAGCCCAAGAGCCAGTGGACGACGGCCAAGAGCAAGGAGGAACTGGCCGACAAATTTAAAGAGGCGCTGTCGGTCATCCCAGGTGTCGACTACGAGTTTACGCAGCCCATAGAGATGCGGTTCAACGAACTCATCACGGGGGTGCGGTCGGATATCGCCATTAAAATCTTTGGCGAAGACCTCGACTACCTGAACGAGAAGGCCGTGGAAATCAAGTTGCTGGTCGAGAAGATACCCGGTGCCGCCGATGTCATTCTGGAGAAGACCACAGGACTGCCACAGATGAACGTGCGCTACAACCGCGAGAAAATCGCCTTCTACGGGGTGGATGCCAAGACGCTCAACGCCTATCTCTCTACAGCCTTTGGCGGCGAGGCCACCAACAGTGTGTTTGAGGGCGAGAAGCGGTTTGACCTCGTGGTGCGGCTCGACAAGGCCTATCGTCAGGACATCGACAACATCCGGCAGCTGCAGGTGCCGCTCAATAATGGCACACTCATCCCTCTGAGCGAACTGGCCGACATCACCCTTACCGAGGGACCGGCAAAGATTTCGCGTGAGAACACCCACCGGAGGGTGGTGGTGAGCGTCAACGTGCGCAACCGCGACCTACAGTCGGTGGTGAAAGACATCCAGAGGGTGGTCGACCACAAGGTGCAGTTCAGGCCTGGAACGTATGTGAAGTATGGCGGACAGTTTGAGAATCTGCAAAACGCCACGCGGCGCCTGAGCCTTGCCGTGCCCATCGCCCTGGCGCTGATCTTCATCTTCCTGCACTTCGCCTTTAAGTCGATGAAAGACACCATCATGATTTTCACCGCCGTGCCGCTGTCTATCGTCGGCGGCATCTTGGCGCTGTGGGTCCGCGGTATGTCGTTCAGCATCTCGGCCGGGGTGGGCTTCATCGCCCTCTTCGGTATCGCCGTGCTCAACGGCATCGTGCTGGTGGAGCACCTCAAGCATCTCAGGGAGTCGGGCATGAAAGACCTGCGGCAGCTCATCCTCATCGGTGCCACCGACCGTCTGCGCCCGGTGATGCTCACGGCGGCGGCCGCCGCGATGGGATTCCTGCCCATGGCCGTGTCTACAGGGTCGGGTGCCGAGGTGCAGCGGCCATTGGCCACGGTAGTCATCGGCGGACTGATCACCTCTACAATGCTCACCATGATTGCCCTGCCGCTGCTGTTCATGCTGTTTCATAACGAAGAAGGAATAAAATATAAACTGGTGAGACTATTGAAATCGAAAAACTTCATCCTCCCATTGCTGCTGGCCTGGCCGGCCACGGCGGCATGGGGACAGGGCGCCGAACTGACGCTCGACAAGGCCATTGCCGTGGCCCTCGACAACAACAAGGAATACGAATCGCTGCGCCTGCGGGTAGAGGAACGCAAGGCCCTGACGGCCAACAAGCTCGAACTCGACAAGACACGCTTCTACTATGGCTACGACCAGGCCAACGTAGCCGACAATGGTCATGCCCTGCATACCATCGGTGTGGAACAGTCGTTTCCGTTTCCCACGGTGTTTGCCGAGCGCAACCGCGCCAAGCGCATTGAGGTGGCGATGGCCGAGGCCGACCTGCAGAAACAGCGGCGGATGCTCACCCGGCAGGTGTCGGCGGCCTATTACGACATTGTTTTTCTCAATGCCAAACGCCTGTACTACCAGCGCATCGACAGCCTCTACGGTGTGCTCAACGCGAGTGCCGTCACCCGCCACAGGCTGGGCGATATCAGTCAGCTCGACCTGATGAATGCCGAGGCCAGGAAAAAACAGGCCGCACTGGAGCTCGAACAGCTCGACTACGACATCAGCAATGCCTATCGGCAGCTATCCTCACTGCTGCAGACACAGGAGACTTTTACCGTGAGCCGCCACGACCTGGAGATGATTGCCATCCTGAAGCCCGACTTTGCCCACCACGTCGACATCGAGGCGCTCAGGCTGCGGGCCGACTACCTACAGTCGAACATCAAGATAGAGCGGCAGAATATGCTGCCCGACTTCAGTGTGGGCTATTTTTATGCCAACAACCCCAACAAGAACCGCAGGGGCTACAACGGTTTCGAGATTGGCGTGAGCATCCCGCTCTACACCGGTCAGCAGAAGGCGCGTATGCAGGCCGGCAAGATAGCCTGGGGTGCCAACCAGGCTATGGTGCAGCACACCATGACGATGCTCGAGGCCCGTTATGTGCAGCTCAACAACCAGCTGGCCAAGCACCGTAAGGCCATCGACTTCTATCTCACCACCGGCAGGCAGCTCAGCGACGAGATCACGCGCTCGGCCACCAAGAGCTATCAGGCCGGAGCCATCGACTTCTACCAGTTTGCCATGAGCATCGAGAACTCGATGAAACTGCAGATGGACTATTATCAGGCTCTGGCAGCCTACAACCAGATAGCCATCGAACTCAACTACATTTCTCTATAGAATAATCCTTAGAACCATTAATAAGATGAAGAAGATAAGTAAACTGGTGTTGCTACTGCTCATCATCGCAGCCAACATGGCCTGCAATGGCAAGAAGACCGATGCGCCCGAGCCTGTGGACGATGGACTCACCGAGATCACCCCCGAACAGTTCAAGACCAACAAGATGGCCCTGGGCACTGCCGGCCCATATACATTCAGTACGGTGGTGGAGTGCAAGGGATTCGTTTTTGCGCCGGCCAACGTCATGTCGAAGGTGAGCCCGGCCATGGCGGGCAAGGTCAACACCGTCGGATTCAAGCTCGGCGACCTCGTGCAGGCCGGTCAGGTCATTGCCACACTCTCGGGCAACGACTTCATGGAGCTGCAGCAGAGTTTTGCCGAGGCGGCGGCCGCGTTTACCAAGGCCAAGGTCGACTATGAGCGCGCCAAGGGCCTGTGGGCCGAGAACATCGGTGCCGAGAAAGACTTCCTGGCCGCCAAGAGCCAGTATCGTGCCGCGCTGGCCAGCTATCAGTCGCTCAGGTCGCGCATCGCAGCCCTTCACCTCAGTGCTGAGCGCATCGAGAACGGGAGGATGTACACCTCCTATCCCGTGGTGGCACCCATCGGCGGCTACCTCACAAAGATCAATGCCGTCATCGGCCAGTTTGTCGATATGGACAGCGACATTGCCGAGATAGTGAACGTAGACGCCCTGCAGCTCAAGTTGCAGGTCTATGAGTCGGATGTCAGGAAACTCAGGGTGGGGCAGCAGGTGCTCTTCGTCACCTCCGACCACCCCGGCCACGAGCTCGGGGCAAGGCTGTCGACCATCGGCAAGGCCGTGAACCCCGACACCAAGACCATCGACTGTGTGGCCACCGTCGACAAGTCGGCGGGTGTGGCGCTCATCAACGACAGCTATGTGCAGGCCTCCGTGGTGGTGGGTAGCCGACAGGCCACAGCACTGCCCGCCACAGCCGTGCAGAAGCTGGGCAGTACCTATTATATATATATGGTGCAACGGCGCAAAGGCCACAGCTATATGCTCAAGAAAACCCCCGTGACCATCGGGGTCAGCGAGAAGGCATATACCGAGGTGCGTACCCCGCTGCCCGACAAAGAGATTGTGATACAAGGAGTTGAAACCATGCAGTAGGGGTGGGAGGCATTGCCTAAGCATACAATAATGATGGATAATGTTACAGATAATAGTAGATATAGGTCAAAAACTTGCACAATGATGGGGTGGTTGTGCAAGAGACAACCATTTTTTAATTAAAATATTTGCTTGTTTGGTAAAAAATTACTTCCTTTGCACCCGATTTTGTATGAAAATTAATTAAATTACTTTTTAAAACGTTACAATTATGTCAGAAATTGAATCAAAAGTTAAGGCAATTATCGTTGATAAATTGGGTGTTGATGAGGCTGAGGTGAACGCTGAAGCAAGTTTCACTAACGACCTCGGTGCCGATTCTCTGGACACTGTAGAGCTCATCATGGAGTTCGAGAAGGAGTTCGGTATCTCTATTCCCGACGATAAGGCTGAGACCATTCAGACTGTTCAGGACGCCATCAACTACATTGAGGAGAACGCAAAGTAAGTTGGGCGCAAACGTTTAGCGTATTGTGACAGATAAATCTCGGTGGCAACCATTGGCTAGACTATAGTCGTGCATTGCCCAGAGAATTATTCAGGGTATGGCTTTCATACCATGTCACCATACGCTAAACTTTAATTTTATAACTCAAATCAAATGAAGTTACATAGAGTAGTAGTAACAGGACTAGGTGCTGTTACTCCGGTAGGCAATAGCCCCGAAGAGATGTGGGCAAACCTTTTGGCCGGCAAGAGTGGCGCTGCTCCCATTACATCATTTGATACAACCAATTTCAAAACCACATTTGCTTGTGAGGTCAAAGACCTTAACGTCACCGACTATATCGACCGTAAGGAAGCCCGCAAGTTAGACCGCTGCACACAGCTGGCCATGATCAGTGCCATGCAGGGTGTGAAAGACTCGGGCATGGACCTCGACAAGGAGGACAAGAACCGCATTGGCGTGGTCTATGGTATTGGCATTGGTGGTATCAAGACCTTCCAGGAGGAGGTGATGTACTATGGACAGCACAGCGAGAACGGTCCTAAGTTCAACCCCTTCTTCATCCCTAAGATGATCTCCGACATCGCTGCCGGCCAGATCAGTATTCACTTTGGTTTCCATGGCCCCAACTTTGTCACCACGAGCGCTTGCGCCTCGTCGACCAATGCGCTTGCCGATGCGTTCAATCTGCTGCGTCTGGGCAAGGCCGACGTCATCGTAGCCGGCGGCTCTGAGGCTGCCATCTGCGACTGTGGCGTTGGCGGCTTCACGGCCATGCACGCCCTGTCGACCCGCAACGACGAGCCGGAGGCTGCCAGCCGCCCCTTCAGCGCCAGCCGCGACGGCTTCGTGATGGGTGAGGGTGCAGGCTGCCTGGTGCTCGAGACCCTGGAGCATGCCCAGGCCCGCGGTGCCAGGATCTATGCCGAGATGGTGGGCGAGGGCATGAGTGCCGACGCCTATCACATCACAGCCTCACATCCCGAGGGACTGGGTGCCCGACTGGTGATGCAGAACGCGCTCGAGGATGCCGGCATGAAGGTAGACGATATCGACTACATCAACGTTCACGGCACTTCCACGCCCGTGGGCGACATCTCCGAGGCCAAGGCCATCAAAGACCTCTTCGGCGAGCAAGCCTACAAGCTCAACATCAGCTCTACCAAGAGTATGACGGGCCACCTGCTGGGTGCCGCCGGTGCCATCGAGGCCATGGTGTGTGTGATGAGCGTCAAGGACGACATCGTTCCGCCGACCATCAACCATGCCGAGGGCGATGACGACCCTGAGATCGACTACAACATGAACTTCACCTTCAACAAGGCCCAGAAGCGTGAGGTGCGTGCCGCCCTGTCGAATACCTTCGGTTTCGGCGGTCACAACGCATGTGTGATCTTCAAGAAGTATGCTGAGTAAGAATTAGGTATGCTGACAAACATCATAGACAGAATGAGGCTCCCTTTCCGTAAGGACAAGGAGCTTCTTTCTTCTTTGTATAACATCATCGGTTTCTACCCCCACGATATCAGCTATTACAAGATGGCGCTGATGCACAAGAGTGTGATGCACCGCAACAAGAAAGGAAAGCCTGTCAACAACGAGCGCCTGGAGTTTCTGGGTGACGCCATCCTCGATGCCGCCGTGGGCGACATCGTCTACCGTCACTTCCCCGGCAAGCGCGAGGGCTTCCTCACCAACACACGCTCCAAGCTCGTGCAGCGCGACACGCTCAACAAGCTGGCTAAGGAGATGGGTATCTGCGACCTTATACTCTCGAGCGGACATACCATGTCGCACAACAGCTACATGGGTGGCAACGCCTTCGAGGCCCTCGTGGGTGCCATGTACCTCGACCGGGGGTTCAATGCGTGCATGACCTTCCTCAAGAAGCGCATCCTCACGCAGATGATCAACATCGACAAGGTGGCCTACAAGGAGGTCAACTTCAAGAGCAAGCTCATCGAATGGAGCCAGAAAAACAAGGTGCAGCTGCAGTTTGCCCTGGTCAAGGAAGGCAAAGACGAGAACGGCAGCCCGTTCTTCTCCTACCGCGTGATGCTCGAAGGCATTGAAGGATGCGCTGGGACGGGCTTCTCGAAGAAAGAGAGCCAGCAGAAAGCCTCCAAGGACACACTCGACAAGCTGAAGAAAAAACCTCAGTTCATCGACGAGATCTTTGCTGCCAAAAGCAACAGGACCAAGATGGAGGAAGAGCCTGTGCAGGCCCTGCCCGAGACCGACGATACAAAGGAGTTTATAGTAAGCTCAGCCCCTGCGTCGGCTGTCGCACCTAAAGGCGAGACCTCGTTTCGCAAGCCGGTCTTCGGCGAGCGCGAGAGTGCTGCCCCTGCCGAGCCGCAGGAGCCTGCCGTGGGTGTCTCGCCGGCACTCGAAGGCGAGGAGTACGACCTGAGCGATATCAGTGCCAGGGCCCAGAGCCGCGAGGAAATCATCGCCGCCGCCGAGCTGGCGGCCTTCTCAGAAGACAAGGCATAGTCTGTGCCCGTCACGCTGCGCGGCAGCGCCGGCGGCGCACCATAAGGTAAAAGAGGCTGTATGTAAAGCCATTTTAGGATGACCACCACCGCCCCCTGATCCTTTCCGGGTGCAGGTGGGGTTGCCATGCGGGCTTTCCACACAGCCTCTTTTTTGTTTCCATCTCATCTTTTTTCGCTATTATCCCGTAGGTGCTTCGGGGCTATTCCATTGCTTTCTTGTGCTCAAAGCTATGCTTTCTTGTGCTCAAAGCTATGCTTTGGGTTTCCGGTATCTGTGTAGGCATGTGTTGTTTCCAGTCGAAGCAGCCTGTGTTTCCAGTCGAAGCAGTCTGTGTTTCCAGTCGAAGCAGTCTGTGTTTCCAGTCGAAGCAGCCTGTGTTTCCAGTCGAAGCAGCCTGTGTATCAACCCGGATGAGCATGGCTGAAACACCCTCTGCGCTGTCGACATCATCCCCGAGGCACAATGTTGAGCTTGGTTTGGCCCAACGGCGGTTGATGTAAGGCAAAAGTATAGGTGGCGTTCCACGTATGTGCGCCCTTGCACAGACGGGTCTGAACTTTTGTGTGTGGAGCCCGCTAACCCGCCCGCCCACCAGGCCACCACCCACCCGGTCTGCCAGGCCTACCCCCAATATTAAAAATACTAAATTATTCACCTTTGTCGAAGTTTTAAGGTAATTTTGTATTTTAATAGATATATTGCGGATATACAATGGGTCTAACGAAAATAGTAAGCAAGGTTTTCTTGCCACGCCAGCGAGAACTGGAGAAACATTATAGCCAGCCCGAAGCGTTGCAACAGGATGTGCTTAAGTATTTGATCGGCAAAGGACAACACACGGAATACGGTCGCAACCACTTGTTCGGCAGCACCAACAGCTATACAGATTTTGCCAGCAACGTGCCCCTCAACTCGTATGAGGAGCTCAAGGGCGACATCGACCGCATGCGGCACGGTGAGCCCAATGTGCTGTGGCCGGGACAGGTGAGATGGTTTGCCAAGTCGTCGGGCACGACGAACGACAAGTCGAAGTTCATCCCCGTGTCGGGCGATGGCCTGCAGAATATCCACTACCGCGGCGGGCAGGATGTGGTGACGCTCTACCTGCGCGACCATCCCGGCAGCCGCCTCTTCGACGGCAAGTCGCTCATCCTGGGCGGCAGCCACCAGCAAAACTATAACCTGGAGGGCTCGCTCGTGGGTGACCTCAGTGCCATACTCATCGAGAACATCAACATTCTGGCCAACCTGGTGCGGGTGCCTAAGAAGCGCACCGCGCTGCTCTCTGACTTCGAGGTGAAACGCGACCGCATCGCCCGGGAATGTATGAACAAGAATGTAACAAATATCTCGGGAGTGCCGTCTTGGATGTTGAGCGTGTTGGTGCGCGTGATGGAACTCTCGGGCAAGCAGCATCTGGAGGAGGTGTGGCCCAACCTGGAGGTTTTCTTCCACGGAGGCATCGCCTTTACGCCTTACCGCAAGCAGTATGAGCAGCTCATCACCTCGCCCATGATGCACTATATGGAGACCTACAACGCCTCGGAGGGCTTCTTCGGCATACAAGACGACGCCGCCGACCCGTCGATGCTGCTGATGCTCGACTACGGGGTGTTCTACGAGTTTATACCGATGGAAGAGCTTGGCCAGCCCAATGCCGCCATCGTGCCCCTGGAGGGCGTGGAGCTGGGGCGCAACTATGCCATGGTGATCAGTACCTCGTGCGGCCTGTGGCGGTATATGATCGGCGACACGGTGCAGTTCACTTCCAAGCGACCCTATAAGTTTGTCATCACCGGGCGCACCAAATACTACATCAACGCCTTCGGCGAAGAACTCATCATGGACAACGCCGAGAAAGGCCTGGCCTACGCCTGCGAGCAAACCGGGGCACAGGTTGCCGAATATACGGCTGCACCGGTATATATGGACGAGAACGCCAAGTGCAGGCACCAGTGGCTCATCGAGTTTGCCCATGAGCCCGCCGACCTGCAGCACTTCGGCCGGCTGCTCGACGAGAAACTGCAGGAGATCAACTCCGACTACGAGGCCAAACGCTCGCACAACATCACCCTGCAGCCCCTCGAGGTGGTGAAGGCCCGCCACAACCTCTTCAACGACTGGCTGAAGATCAAGGGAAAGCTGGGCGGACAGCACAAGGTGCCGCGGCTGAGCAACTCGCGCAAGAACATGGACGAGCTGCTCGAGATGAACCAGGAGACACCGCTCGTGCTCTGACCGCAGTCCACCGGTCTACCCCGCTGAGCGTGCCAGCCAGCTAATTGTTTTTGTCAAGAAAAGATTATGAAGACCAACATACCATCCATCATCGGTTCGATTCCAGCATCCTTCGCACGAAGGGCGTGGCGCATCTGCGGAGCCCCCGGGGCCCTGGCCGTCGTGTGTGCCCTGCTCCTTTCGGCGTGCGCCAAGATGGGCAGTCCCGACGGCGGTTGGTACGACGAGGAGCCGCCGCGCGTCATCGGCGCCACGCCTGCCGACAAGGGCGTGAACGTCAACAGCAAGCGTGTATATATCAATTTCAACGAGTTTATCAAGATCGACAACCCCACGGAGAACGTGGTGGTGTCGCCGCCGCAGCTCGAGGCACCCGAAATCAAGGGCCAGGGCAAGCGCATCAGCATCGAGCTCATCGACTCGCTCAAGGCCAACACCACCTATACCATCGACTTCTCGAACGCCATCAGCGACAACAACGAGGGCAACCCGCTGGGCAACTTTACCTACAGCTTCTCTACGGGCGACCATATCGACACGCTCGAGGTGTCGGGCTATGTGCTGCAGGCCGACAACCTGGAGCCCGTAAAGGGTATCCTCGTGGGACTGTACGACGACCTCTCGGACAGCATCTTCAAGAAGAAACCCATGCTGCGCGTGTCGCGTACCGACTCGCGCGGCCGTTTCACCGTCAAGGGCATCGCCCCCGGCAAATACCGCGTCTATGCCCTGCAGGATGCCGACGGCGACTATGTGTTCGGGCAGAAGAGCGAGATGCTGGCCTTCAACCACGACGTGGTGGTGCCCACCTTCAGGCCCGACACCCGGCAAGACACCACCTGGCTCGACTCGCTGCATATCGCTGCCATCAATCGCGTGTCTTATACGCGTTTCCTGCCCGACGACCTCTGTCTGCGGGCGTTCAACGAGGTGATCACCACACGCTACCTGGTGAAGAGCGAGCGCAAGGAGGCCAACCGATTCACGCTCTACTACAGCTATGGCGACAGTATCTTGCCACAGGTCAAGGGGCTCAACTTCAACGCCGAGAACGCCTTTGTCGTAGAGCCCACAGCCAAGAACGACACCATCACCTACTGGCTGCGCGACACGGCGCTGGTGAACCAAGACACGCTCAGCATAGCCCTCACCCATCATATCAGCGACTCGCTCGGCGTGCTGCGCCTGCAGACCGACACGCTGCAGCTGCTCTCCAAGCAGCCCTATGCCAAGCGACTGAAGGAGCAGACCAAACGCTTTGAAGACTGGCAGAAGCAGCAGGAGAAACGCAAGAAGCGCGGCGAGCCCTACGACACCGTGATGCCCCGTGAGCCGCTGAAACTCCAGATGTCGCCTTCGGGAGAGATGGACCCCGACAAGAACGTGGTTTTGGAGGCACTAGAGCCCCTCAACGAGGTAGACACGGCACACATACACCTCTTCTCCCATACCGCCAAAGATACGCTATGGTATCGTGAGCGGTTTGTGCTCGAACGCATCAACACACAGCGCTACGTGCTCAGGGCCGAGTGGAAACCCGACATAGAATACAGTCTGGAGGCCGACAGCGCTACCTTCAGCACCATCTACGGACAGGTGAGCGCCGCCCTCAAACAGGGCTTCAAGGTGCGGTCGAACGACAACTACGCCACCATCCTCATGATGCTCGACGGCATGGCGGGCAAAGCGGCTATCGTGCAACTCCTCGACGCGCAGGATAAGGTGCTCAAAGAGGTGTACACGGCATCCGGACAGGCAGAGTTCTTCTATGTCGCCGCCGGCAAATACTATATGCGGCTCATCGTAGATGCCAACGACAACCACCAGTGGGACACGGGCGACTATGACGCCGACCGGCAGCCAGAGGAGGTTTACTACTATCCGGAGGCGGTGGAGTGTAAGGCCAACTGGGACCTCAACCTCAACTGGAACCCCACGGCCAAGCCGCTCTATGAGCAGAAGCCGGGCGAGATTGTGAAGCAGAAGGCTGATAAGGAAAAGACAATCCAGCGGCGCAATCAGGAACGCGCACGCAAGCTGGGTATAGAATACATCACTAAAATCAGTTAAGAAGATGAAGCATTTCAAGATAGGCATGATAAGCCTGTTGATGCTGCTGACGGCAGTGTCGGCACAGGCACAGTGTTCGTTCAAGAATACGGCATTCAAGTCGGGAGAGTTTCTCTCTTATAATCTGTACTACAACTGGAAGTTTGTGTGGGTGAAGGCCGGCACGGCATCGTTCTCTACGGTACAGAGCGTGTATAACGGCAAGCCGGCCTACAGGGGCAGTCTCATCACCCGTGGCAACAAGAAGGTAGACCAGCTCTTTGTCTTGCGCGACACGCTCTTGTGCTACAACACCCTCGACCTGGCCCCCCTCTACTATCGCAAGGGTGCCCACGAGGGCAGCCGATATACGGTCGACGAGGTGTTCTACAGCTATCCAGGCGGCAAGAGTCAGGTGAAGCAGCACCGCCAGCGCCACGACGGTCGTCACACCTGGGAGACGCATGTGTACGACGACTGCGTGTTCGACATGATGAGCATCTTCCTGCGTGCCCGCTCGTTCAACCCCACGGGCTGGAAGAAAGGGCATGATGTCAACTTCCCCATGGTCGACGGCAACAGCTGCTACCCGGGCAAGATCAGGTTTGAGGGTGTGGTCAACATCAAGGCCGACAATGGCCATATCTACCGCTGCCTGCAACTGTCGTATATGGAGAATGAGAACAACGAAGGCTTCAAGAATATTGTCGACTTCTTTATCTCGGATGACGAGAACCATATCCCCGTCAGACTCGACATGCACCTGCGCTTCGGTGCTGCCAAGGCTTTCCTGGTGGGCATGAAGGGCATCAGAAACAAGGTTACCTCGCAGGTAAGATAACAAGCCTAATTGGCAAACGCCAGATGCCTTTGCAGGTCGAAGAGCATGCGTCGGGTATCAAAAGTTAGGGGTTAAGCGTTGACCAATGCAACGCTTAACCCCTAACTTTTAACTCCTTGAAATCTTTTCCGCCTCCCGGCTATCTCTTTCCTTACCCCTTCATTCCTCACTCTTCCCTCTTCATTCCTCGCTCAATTGGTGATTTGCTGGATGTCCTGCAGGGTGAGCTTTCCCACGATATTGATGATTTGCAGGGCCCCTTTGTCGGTGCTGTAGAGCACATATTCGTAGAGTCCCTTGCCCAGCGGACACATATAGATGATGGTATTCTCAGAGCCATCCTTGTAGCGCATCATCTCCTCCCACGGCCTCTTGCCGTAGATGGCCACTGCTTCCTTGGAAATCTTGCCGATGAGTGCCTGCCGCTCACACTCCAGCACCTTGATGTGGTCGATCTTCGACGCGATCTTCTTGATGTTCCGGTTGCCCACGGTCATGTTGGGCATCATGCGGAACATGGCTTTCGACACCACCACGGTCGATACGCCGTTCACGTTCTCGTATTTGTTGAAGAGTGCGCTCTGGGCCTGGCCCGCGATGCTGGCGGCCAGCATGAGGAGCATGAAGAGGGTCTTTTTCATCGTCAGTTCTTTGTTTCTTCGTTGTTGATCTTGCCTAGTCCTTTGTTGATGGCGAGAGAGAATCGGGTCAGCACGCGCTCGGTTTCGCCCATGGCATCCTTGGGGTTGTCGTAGGTCTCGCCGTTGCCGCCGGCATAGGCGGGGGCGCTGTCCTGGCGGTTGTTGAGATAGATCCCGAGCGAGAAGAGCAGCAGCAGGCTGGCGGCCATGCCGGCCAGCCACCTCAGGCTCACGGTGCGGGCCCTGCGACGGCTGCTCTTTTCCACCGTGTTCCAGGTGTCGACGGCGTGGCTCAGACGAGCCTCCATGCCTTGTGGGGCGGCGGGTGCGGGGCCGTAGAGCTGGCAGAAGAGGGCTTTGTCGGCTTGCAATGCCTCGGGCACGTCATGGCTCAGGAGGTAGTCTTTGAGAAGTCTTTCTTCCTGTGGCGTGGTCTCTGCATTGTAATACCTTTCCAACATCCGTGTTGTCTCTTCTGTCGTCATATCTCTTTGTTTGCTTGTAATCTGTTGTTTCATTGCCTCGACGCGGCTAGAATTGCTCTCTGACGGCCTTTCTGGCTCTGCTCAGCGCCACCCTTATGTTGATGGCATTGAGGCCCGTCTGTGCCTCGATCTCCTCGTAGCTCAGGTTGTCGATGTCGTGCAGGGTGATGACGAGCCTTTGTTTCTCGGGCAGTCGGTCGATGATCTGCTGCACGCGCGTCACCTCGATCTTGCTCTCCAGTTCGTCGCTGGCATCCTTGTCGGTGCGCATCTGGTGCTCCTGGGGCTGGTCGTCGTTCTCGAGCAGGTGCTTCTTGCGTCGCTGGTCGTAGAAGAGGTTGCGCAGGGCGATGACCGCAAAGGCCTCGGCCTTGTCGGGAATGGCGATGTCCTCGCGTTTGGTCCAGAGCCTGAGCAGCGTGTCCTGCACCAGGTCTTCGGCTTCCTGCTGGTTGCCTGTCAGTCGCCATGCCGCAGCATACATCCGTCGATGGCAAGGTAGAAATATCGTTTTAAATTCGGCGGCATCCATCCTTTGTTCTCAGGAGTTAACTATTAGACGTAATTTTAAGATTTTTTGTTACGGGCAAAGATGAATTTTGGAAGCATATTTAACCGCCCGTCACAATTTTTCCGGGCGGTGTTTATAGGCCTTACTCCATTTCGGGTCTCATAGCCTTCGCTCCTCTCTCTTTGCGCGCACTCACCGGCCTAGGGTGGCAGTATCAGAGCTCGGTCTCGCTGAAGGGCTGCGCGTCGATGCAGCGCATGTTCTTCTCGAGCTGTGCCACGCTGCTGGCGCCCACGAGTACGCTGGTCATGCCGCGCCGGTGGAGCACCCATGCCAGGGCCATCTCGGCGAGCGTCTCGTGTCGTGAGGCAGCCGTGTCGTTGAGCCTTTTGAGGTAGGCCAGCAGTTGGGGCGTGAGCTGTTCGTGCCGCAGAAACTTGCCGAGGGCCATGCGACCGTCGGCCGGTATGCCGTTGAGGTAGCGGTCGGTGAGCAGTCCCTGGGCCAGTGGCGAGAAGCTGATGAAGCCTATGCCCTGCTCGGCGCAGTAGTCGAGGATGCCCTCGTCGATGGGCTTGCGGTCGAGCAGGTTGAGCCGGCCCTGGTAGATGAGCAGTGGCACGTGGTGCGCCCGCAGGTATTCGTTGGCCTGGCGGAGGGGCTCCAGCGGCCAGTTCGACACGCCCACATACAGCGCCTTGCCTTGCCGCACGATGTCTACGAGGGCCTGCAACGTCTCCTCCACAGGCGTATCGGTGTCGAAGCGGTGGCTGTAGAACAGGTCTACATAGTCGAGGTGCATGCGTTTGAGGCTCTGGTCGATGCTCGCCATGAGGTATTTGCGCGACCCGAAGTTGCCGTATGGGCCGGGCCACATGTCGTATCCGGCCTTGGTAGAGATGAACAGCTCGTCGCGGTAGGGCTTGAAGTCGTCGTCGATGAGTCGTCCCATCGTCTCCTCGGCCGAGCCGTAGGGCGGGCCGTAGTTGTTGGCGAGGTCAAAGTGGGTGATGCCGTGGTCGAAGGCATAGTGGGTGATGGCTCTGGAGCGCTCGTAGGGGTCTACGCCTCCGAAGTTGTGCCAGAATCCCAGACTTACCTTCGGCAGCATGACGCCCGAGTGCCCGCAGCGGCGGTAGAGGTTCTCGGCGTTGTCGTAACGGGTGTAGGCGGGCAGGTATTCGCCCCTGAGGTCCATCTCGCTGATGGTTCTTCCTTCCATGATGTTGGGTGTGTTGTGCCGCGCGGGCGGCGGCGGTTTATATGTCGTCGGCTGCACGCTGATGCTCGCTGGCATGGTGCAGCCGACGGTGAGAATCGGTTTGTTCAGGCCTTGGCCTTGTCGTCGCGGATGAGTTTCAGCAGTCGTTCCACAGCCTCCTCCTCGGGGATGTTCTTCTCCACGCAGACCTGTCCGCGGTAGAGCGACACCTTCTTGGGGCCTGCGCCCACGTAGCCGTAGTCGGCATCGGCCATCTCGCCGGGTCCGTTGACGATACATCCCATGATGCCGATCTTCAGTCCCTTGAGGTCTGAGGTGGCCTCGCGGATGCGTGCGATGGTCTCTCGGAGGTCGTAGAGCGTGCGGCCGCAGCCCGGACAGCTGATATATTCGGTGCGTGTGGTGCGCAGCCGGGCAGCCTGCAGGATGCCGAAGGCCGTCTGCTCGATGATGTCGTAGCCGATGGCTCCCTCGTTCATGAGCCAGATGCCGTCGGTGAGTCCGTCGATCATCAGGGCACCCATGTCGGCGGCGGCCTCGAGTTGCAGCTCCTCCTTGTCGCTCAGCTTGTACATCTGTGCGAACACCACGGGGTTGGCCACGCCGGCTGTCATCATCTCATGCACCAGCGCGCGCTGTTCGCCGAGCCGGTTCTGGTGGTTGCTCACGCTCACCACCACTACCTCGGGATGGGCCTTGAGGCAGGGGATATACTCTTCTGCGGGGGTGCCATATTGCAGGACGAGGAACTTCAGCGGTGCCTTGACCATGCCGATGAAGGGCATGGCCGACACGGGAAAGATGGGGAACACGTTGGCTGCGCTCTTTGCTGCGGCTGTCGCCGTGCCGTCGCTGCTGCCCTGGGCTGCCAGCGTCTCGGCGTAGGTGGTGTAGTCGACGATGTACTTCTGCCCTTCAGCCGCGTCCTCGGGCCATGCCGACCCGGTGTAAATGTAGTCGGCCCTGGGCCTGTCGGCCTTGTTGCCCGGCTGCGCGGCGGTAGTGGCATCTGCCTTGCCCTGCGACATGATGACCACGGGCAGGTGGCGACCGCCTATGTCGGCCACGGCCGTGGTGGTCCTGCGCGCGGGCCTGAGCCAGTCGAAGCCGCTGTAGGCCTCTCCCGGCACCAGCATGTGGCCGGCCTTGCGACCGATGTAGTCGACCAGGTGTCGGGCCACGGGAATCTCTTCCTCGGGCTCCTCCGACAGCGACACGCGGATGGTGTCGCCAATGCCGTCGGCCAGCAGGGCACCGATGCCCACGGCGCTCTTGATGCGCCCGTCCTCGCCCTCGCCGGCCTCGGTCACGCCGAGGTGCAGCGGATAGTGCATGTCCTCACGGTCCATGGTATCTACCAGGAGCCGCACCGACCGCACCATCACCACCGTGTTGCTGGCCTTGATGGAGATGACCACGTCGTCGAACTGCTGTTGCTTGCAGATGCGCAGAAACTCCATGCAGCTCTCGACGATGCCCTCGGGCGTGTCGCCGTAGCGGTTGCGGATGCGGTCGGACAGCGAGCCGTGGTTCACGCCGATGCGCACCGCCGTGTGGTGTTCCTTGCAGATGTTGAGGAAGGGCACGAAGCGCTCCTCTATTTTCTTGAGTTCGAGGGCGTACTCCTCGTCGGTATATTCTTGTTTGATGAATTTTCGTGCCGGGTCCACGTAGTTGCCGGGGTTCACGCGCACCTTCTCGGCATAGCGTGCAGCCACATCGGCCACGTTGGGATTGAAATGCACGTCGGCCACGATGGGCGTGGAGAAGCCCTTGGCACGTATGCCGGCGTTGATGTTCTTGAGGTTTTCGGCCTCGCGCGTGCCTTGTGTGGTGAGGCGCACCAGTTCGCCTCCGGCCTTGATGATGCGTTCGCTCTGTGCCACGCAGGCCTCGGTGTCGTTGGTGTCGGTGGTGGTCATCGACTGGATGCGGATGGGTGCGCCGGCACCCATGTCGATGGCACCGATGCGTACCGCCGAGGATTCACGCCTATGGTAGTTGAATAAATCGATCATAATGGTTGGGGTAGGGGATGCAGGCGGTGCAGGCGCAGGGCCAGCACGGGCAGATGCCGTCAGGATGTCTCACCCCTCGGCCCCTGCCTCACTGCCGTCCCTGGGCTTAGTTGCACTTGTATTCGTAGTCTTTGATGGCTGCCAGCTCGGCATTGGCCTTCTCGATCTTGGCACCGAGTCCGGCCTTCCAGGCCTCCACCTTGGCAGCAATCTCTTCGTCGCCCACGGCAATCATCTCAGCGGCGAGCACGGCAGCGTTCTGCGCACCGTTCACGCCCACCGTGGCCACGGGGATGCCCGGTGGCATCTGCACGATGCTGAGCAGGGCGTCGAGGCCGTCGAGCATACCCTTGATGGGCACGCCGATGACGGGCAGTGTGGTCGAGGCAGCGATGACACCGGGCAGGGCGGCCGCCATGCCGGCAGCGGCGATGATGACCTTGATGCCGCGCCCTTTGGCGTTCTTGGCAAACTGTTCCACGGCATCGGGTGTGCGGTGGGCCGAGAGGGCATTGACCTCGAAGGGAATCTGTTGGTCGTTGAGCCACTTGCAGGCTTTCTCCATGACAGGCAGGTCGCTCGTCGACCCCATGATAATACTGATGATAGGTTTCATATTGTTGTTAACTTTAAAACGTTATTATGTCGTTGTTGCCCGCAGGGCGGGGCGCTTGCTGCCGGACTATACGATGATCCAGAACCCGGCGAACATGCCGATGAGGAATCCCACCACCACCTGCGTGAGCGAATGTTGGCGGAGGATCATGCGGCTGCTGCCTACCACGCCGGCGGCAATGAGGATGACGCAGAGCCACCAGATGGGGTTGAAGGCGAAGAGCAGCGAGAAGGCCAGCAGCGCACCCGCAAAGCCACCGATGGCGGCCGAGTGGGTGGAGATCTTCCACCATATATTGATGATGGCACACACCACCTGGATGACCAGTGCGGCTATCAGGATGTTGGCCATGAACTGCGGTATGCGCCGCACGTTCATCACGTAATAACAGGTGAAATAGCAAAGTATGGCGATGATGTAGGGCACCATGCGCCGCTCCTTGCGGCCCAGGTCCGACGAGCTCCAGCCCTGTAAGCGTCGGTAGAGGTGGATGAGCAGGGTGGGCAGGAGAATGGTGAAGAAATAAACCAGCGTGAGCACCGTGAGCTTGTACTGCCAGGGCATGAGGCTCATGTAGCTGAAGATAAACAGGGCGATGAGCCCGATAAAGGGGAGATAGAACGGTGTGAAGACCATGCTCGCCACCCGGGCGGCCAATATGATATTCTTTTCTTTCATGATGTCTTTCTGAGTCGGGCCACGGGCAGTCCCAGCTGCTCGCGGTATTTGGCAATGGTACGTCGGGCGATGGGGTAGCCTTTCTTCTTCATCTCGGCGGCCAGGGCATCGTCGCTGAGTGGTTTCTTCTTGTCTTCTCCGGCAATGAGGTCTTTCAGCGCGAGCTTGATCTTGCGCGTCGACATCTCCTCGCCGTCCTTGGTCACATATCCGTCGGTGAAGAAGAACCTCAGCGGGAAGGTGCCCCACTGTGTCTGCGCATACTTCATGTTGCTCACCCGCGAGATGGTGGATATGTCGAGGCCGGTCTTCTCGGCGATGTCTTTCAGGATCATGGGCTTGAGGTCGGCCTCGTCGCCGTCCAGGAAGAAGCGCCGCTGCCAGTCGATGATGGCCTTCATGGTGACATAGAGCGTGTGGCGTCGCTGCTTCACGGCCTCGATGTAGCCCTGCGCCTTCTCCACTTTCTCTTTGGCATAGAGCAGGGCCTCCTTCTCCTGGCGGCTCATGGAGTCCTTGCGTGTCTTGTAGGTGTTGACCATGTCGTTGAATGAGGGCGACACCTTCAGGTCGGGAATGCGGCCGTAGTTGATGGTGAACGACACGTGCCCGTCCTCGTCGGTGTCGACGATGAAGTCGGGGGTGATCTGCTGCAGGTTGCGGCTCTGGGTCTCGCCGAGGGCTGCGCCCGGCTTGGGGTTGAGCTTGCGGATCTCGTCGCGCAGGATTTCAGTCTGGTCGTCGGTGAGCTGCATCGACTGTCCGATCTTGTCCCAATGTTTCTTGGTGAACTCGTCGAAGTGGTCGGTGATGACCTCCTGCATCAGGTCTCTGAGCCTTCCTGCCGGTCGCCGCTCAATCTGCAGCAGCAGGCACTCCTGCAGCGAGCGTGCGCCGATGCCTG
This sequence comes from Prevotella sp., assembly GCA_041856205.1. GTDB lineage: Bacteria > Bacteroidota > Bacteroidia > Bacteroidales > Bacteroidaceae > Prevotella. Next base: position 3,955 of record JBHAFS010000143.1, on the reverse strand, counting down.
CGGGGTCGAACATCTGCAGTCGGTGCAGTGCCTCCTCGATCTCGGCCTCCGACACGTCGATGTTGTTGTAGATGGCCAGTTCGTCGGCGATGTCGTCGATTTTCTTTCTCAGCAGACCGTCGTTGTCGAGCGACCCGATGAGGTATTCGATGATGTTTTGTTGCTGTTGGGTGAGTTCCATCTCGCCCATCTGTTCTTTGAGTTTGTCGTAGAACGATACCGTGTCGCCCCACACCGTCTCCTCGTAGTCGGCGTCGGGGTTGCTGGGCGAGGCATGCAGTGCGTCGGGCGAGGGCAGCTCATCGTCGCTCCCCAGACTCTCGAGGGCGTTGTCGAGGGCCTCTTCACGCTCCTCACGCTCTGTCTTCTCCTCGTACTGCTCCTCGCTGTCGTCATCGTCAGCACCGGCCTCGTCTTTGTCGAGCCGCAGGTCGTCCGGCTCCTCGTGTGTCTCTTCCAAGGCCGGGTTGTCGTCAAGCTCGGCGGCGATGTTCTGCTCGAGCTCGGCCAAGGGCATCTCCAGCAGCTTTACCTGCAGCATCTGCTGCTGCGAGAGTCGTTGCTGCTGTACCTGTTGCTGGGTCTGGGTTTGTATTAATTTCTGTGCCATCCTCTACAGTTTTTCGCCTCCTGGTCGCGGAGGCTGGACGGATAGTCCTCTTTTTACCTTATCTGCTGTCGTTAATTCTTGAAGTATTCCTTGATCTGCAAGGCCTTGGCGGCGAGCTTCTCGGGATTCTCGTTGCCAAACCGCTTCCATATCTGCATGCAGGGGGTGAGCAGCGGGCTGATGACCATCTCGCCGTGCGAGAGATAGGGGTCGCAGCACTGGAACACTTCCATCACCTCGACCACCTGCTGTGGCGTGACGCGTATGAGGCGGGCCAGTGCGATGACCTCCGGTGTCTCGGGCACCATGGTGATGGGCGTCAGACGGAAGTACAGGTCGAGGATCATGATGAGTTTTATCGGGGTGAGGGCATTGGCCGCAGTGTCGTTGCCGGTGGTTGCGGCGTTGTCGGTGTTGTTGGGCAGTGGAAGCGGCTTGTAGTCTTTCTCCCACGACTCGTTCACCTCCACTCCCTCGTAAAATTCGGCGGGCTTGCCAAAGCCTTTCATCTTGCGCAGCTTGCCTATCTCGCGCGTCAGCTTGCGCGGATTGTCGGCAAAGCAGTCCCAGTATTGCTGCAGGCTCGCCGACTCGATGTTGCGGAGCTTGAACATCTGACGGTACAGAAACTCGGGTTCGATGTGCAGCTCCAGTGCCAGGTCGATGAGACCCTTGCTGTAGAGCGGCTTCACGCCTTGCGGCCGTTTCTGGTAAAGCCAGATCAGAAACAGCCAGTATTCATCATGCCACAACGGATGTTTTGCCATAACGCGTCACCTTTTGCTTGTTTTTACAAAGATACGGCAAATTTCTGATATGGGTTCTCTTTTCTCCCTTTTTTTTCCCTGAACTCATCCTTTCCGGCATGCGGACAGCGTGCCCGGCTATCCCGGGCAGCATGTTCGGCTATCCCGGGCAGCGCGCCCGGCTATCCCGGACACGTTGTCCGGGGCCTCCGGACAAAAGTGTCCGGGGGCGAATGGCCATAGGGAGCATGTCGTATGGCCATGGGGATGAGATGATGTTGCGACTCTTTGTCTGTTGCCATCAGTGGTCGCTGCCGCAGGACTGCAAGGCCGGAACCATCAGACGAGGTGGCAAATCTGCGGAAAATAATTCGGTGTATCTTTTGCCGTTTCACGAAATAAACCCTATCTTTGCATGGCGGCAACGCCGGTGAGATTCTTGCGAGACGGTTTTCTAGTGGGGCCGTTTCGCCCCTGTCGATACACCCGACGGGTTGCGTAGGGTAGTACGGTCACAGCCTTTGCATTTTCCCTGCGTCACTGTTGATTGTAAAGCCGATTACAACTATTTATTTTGATGAAACCTATAGTAATCCTTCTCATTTCCCTACTGGCCGGATACTCGTCTGCCTTTGCCGACAACGAGCCCATTCTCGCTGAGCTGCAGCGCAGCCTGGCGCAGAAAGAGCGCTACGAACGGCTGAAGGTGGCACGCATAGACCATCTGCGCCACAGCCTGGCACAGCGTCGCAGAGACCCAGAGGCCAGCTACCGGCTCAGCATGCAGCTCTATGATGAATACAAGTCTTACAAGTACGATTCGGCCTACCACTATGCCACGCAGTCGCTGCAGCTGGCCACACGCCTGCGCCATGTCGACGGCAAGGTGTCGGCCCACTGCGCCGTGGTGTTCTGCATGCTCTCGGCCGGACTCTACAAGGAAGCCCTCGACGAGGCCTTGAGCATCGACATCGACGGTGCCTCGGCGGCCAGCCGCAAGCTCTATTACCACACCCTCACACGTCTGTATTTCGACCTGGCCGACTATAACCGCGCCGAGCCCTACCAGCGGCGCTACCTGGCCAAGGGCTCCCAGTATACCGACTCGCTGCTGCGCTATGCCGCACACAGCATCAAAGACTCGCTCTATGCCGTGGGCATGCGCCAGATGAAGCTATACCAGTATGATGCCAGCGTGCGGTCGTTCCGTGCCTTGCTCGGGCAGCGCGACCTCGACCTGCACACCCGCGCCATCGTCACCTCATCGCTGGGGTGGATCTACATCAGCCTCAAGGACGAGGCTCAGGCCACCAGCTACCTGGCCCAGGCGGCCATCTGCGACAACGAGTCGGTGACCAAGGAGACCACGGCCCTCTGCACCCTGGCCGGCCTGCGCTACAAGCGCGGCGACATCCAGCGGGCCACCGACTATGTGCGCTTGTCGATGGCCGATGCCAACTTCTACGATGCCCGCCAGCGCATCATACAGACGGGGCAGATCCTGCCCATTATCGAGCAAGACAGGTTCAACATCATGAAGAGCCAGCGCAACGCCTTCATCGGCGTGGCCATCGCCGCTGTGCTGCTCATCGTGGCCCTGCTGGTGTTCACCGCCGTCATCCGCAGGCAGATGCGCAGGCTGCAAGAGGCCCGCCGGGCCATCGAGCGCGCCAACCACACCTTGCAGACCACCGTGGCACAGCTGCGCGAGGCCAACGAGATCAAGGACGAATACATTGGCAGGTCGTTCTATGCCAACAGTGAATATCTGTCCAAGATAGAGCATCTCTTCCGCACCATCGACCGCAAGATTGCCGCCCAGCAGTACGAAGACCTGCGCTCCTCGCTCCGAGAGTCGACGCTCAAGAGCGAGCGTGAGAACATGTATGCGGCTTTCGACGAGACTTTCCTCAAGCTCTTCCCCCATTTTGTGGAAGGCTTCAACCAGCTTTTTGCCGAGGCCGACCGCAAGGTGCCGTCGGGCAAGAGCCTCACCACCGAGATGCGCATCTTTGCCCTGATACGCCTCGGGGTGACCGATGCAGAGCGCATCGCCAGCTTCCTGAACTACAGCATCAATACCATCAACACCTACAAGACGCGTGTGAAGAACAAGTCGACGGTAGAGAACGACCTCTTCGAGCAGCGCATCATGGAGCTGTAGGGCCCGCGGAAACACCATATTTGCATAATACAAAACTAGTGGCAGGCGATTGCAACACGACTGAAAACCAGTATGTTGCAATCGTCTGACCATTTTTTGCATTATACTTTCACGTGATTTCTTTTATCCAAAGGATTATTGTCCTAATTTTGCGGAAGAAACCTGACATTATTAACCCAAATGAAACACGTCATGAAAACAAAGTTCAAGAACCTTGGGCTGTGGCTGGCAGCGATACCGGTCATGGCACTTACCGCGTGCTCCACGGTCGACGACGGCACCTATGCAGAGCCCATCAGCCTGTACGAGAAGGTCGAAGGCAAGTGGGTGCTCAATTCTCTGGTGCAGACCGACGAGACCAACGGCAAGACGATGGCACTCACCGGGAAGCTCGACTTCGACACCTTTGTCATCCATCTCGACACCGACGGTGCC
>JBHAFS010000142.1:0-12518 GCA_041856205.1 Prevotella sp. | reverse complement strand
TGCTCTGATGAACAGGCAGTTATCTCAGCATGAAGCATAAACAAATTTTATGTAAAAGTTAAAAGCTACTATTTATGGGGGATTTCGAAGAGTACTCAGCGCGAAAGCCCCATAAAATAAAGGGTGGGAAACTTTAGTGATCTATTTAACCATTCCTTGAATAGTGTAGTACGCTCTTTACTGATTATAGGTGGGTTCTAAAAATGCCCACCATTATGCAATTAGTTCAAATCATGATTACATTTTGCCCATTTTCAGTTTTTGTCTAGTGCAAAGGTGCGAAATTGAGCAAAGTCAATTTTTAGAACCCACCTATAAGGAAAGAACGTCAGAGAATGACGTTATTGGGTCTTCCAGGCAGCTTGAGCGCTTCGGGATGCTCCTGCACGAAACTGTTGATGTGGCGGATGCGCTTCTCCTCGAAAATCTCGTCGAAGGCGATGAAGATGCCACTCTCCTCTACATCGCCAAACTCATGGTTGACGGCCGTACCGAAGAACTTCATTGTAGGGCTGAGGTTCATGTAGGCATTGATGAGCGGCGGGATGTTGAAGCCCAGCTCGCGGATGCAGTGGTTCAGTATTCTATAGTCTTTCTTAAACTCCTCTTCCTTGAGTATGGCCTTGATTTTCTCCTCCGGAGTCTCCATTATGATCGATTCCATCGGGGTCACCAACCCCTCTTTATCGCCGAAATGCTTCTTGAGAAAGTAGAGTATCATGTCGCGCCCGCAGCGCACGAACGACGGATACATGGTCATCTTACCCAGGAAATACTTGCATTTGGGGTTGATGACGATGAGTGCCCCCAGTCCGTCCCACAGGTTGTCGAGCGCGAAGATCGACTTGGAGTTCTTCCTGACGTTCTGGTATTCGAGCGAGACGAACGACCGTCCGAGCTCCACGGTATAAGGTGCATACTCCTTCATGAACCTGTCGGAGAAATGATACATGTGGCTCATGGCGAGCTTCGGCTGTCCATTGGCGTCGAGCTGCCAGTCTTCACCGAAAAGGTAGCGATAGCCACCGATGATTTCCTCAGCCTCGGGGTTCCACACGATGAGTTGCTTGCAACCGCTCTCCATGAGGTCGAACTCATCGATATCCATCGATTTTCCGGTACCGCCGCCAGCCGTGCGGAACGCAATTTCTCGCAGACGGCCAATCTCCTTCATCACGTTGGGGGCATCATGGGCCGTGACGACGTAAATTTCGTTATGACTCTTGTTGGTCGACCGTAGCTGTCGCTCGGGCGTCAGCTCGCTTTTCAACAGAGCCTTACTGATGGGTTGGATAATTTCTTCTTCCATAAATCCTTATTGGTTGAGGTCACTCCGCACGGAGGCCTGCAGGTCCGGCTTGTTCATATACCTTGTCTTCGACAAATTTTGCCCATTCCATCGCAGTCTTGCTCTTGTCGAAAGTCTGCCAGGGAATGGGCTTTCCGATGACAACGCGAAAGTTCTTGTGGGTGTTCTTGTACATCTCGTCGACCAGGAAGAGCATGGCAAAGTTGACCTTCGAATGGAGCAGCTTGCACAAATTGGCAATGCGGTAAAACCGGTTGGAATTGCGGCCGCTGAAATAGATGGGCACCACGTCGCGCTGATACTCCACGCTCTTGGTGATGAAGGTCTTTTTCCACGGCAGGTCATGGATAATGCCGTCAATTTTCCGTGAGTTGAGTCCGGCCGGGAACATCAGCATGTGGTTGTCGCTCTGGAACCCGGCCTCCACCATGCGGGGGAAGTCACGGCCTTGCTTGCCGGTCTTGTTGATGCCGATGCTCACCGGCTTGAGTCCGGGCAGAAACAGCAACAGGTCGTTGACCAGATAGCGGAACCGGCCGTCAAAATGCCTGCCGATGATGGCACCCAGGCACACGCCGTCCTGTCCACCCAGCGGATGGTTGGACACAAACGTATAGAGCTTGCCGTCGTCTTTGTCGGGAAGGTTCTCCCTCCCCTCAACGGTGACGTGCATGTCAAGATACCTGACACACTCCTCAAGCCAATCTGTACCCGAAAGATGTCGGCTTTCCCACAAGAAAGCATTCACCTCATCTTCATGGACAAGGCGCTTCAACAATTTAACGACAAAGCCTGGCACAAACCTGACCTTGTCTCCCAGTTTACTTTGCAACACCTTGTCAATGTCAATGGTCTTCTCTATGCTCTCGCTCATTTTACCTATGATACTAACCACATGCAAAAATACGACAACTTTTTTAAAAACATATAATTTTAACTCGAAAATGTTGATATATTCACAAAAATGAGACCACTGCTCAACATTCGGCTGCAAAATGTTTTACGAGTGGACGCAGCCCATTGCGGAGAAAGGGGAAAGAACGACTCTGGACTGAAGAAAAACGGCTATCCAGCCTACCAACAAGCCACACCACCATCCCATGAACAAACCAACAAACCAACCCGCCAACAACCCAACCCATGACGAAGGACAGAAAAATGCGTTAAAAAACAAAATTTGTGGAGCAAAGTGGCGAAGAGTGGGGAATTTTGTGTATCTTTGAAGGCAAATTCAGCTAATAAAGATGTACGCATGAGATTTTTGGGCAATATAGAGGCCAAGGCTGACGCCAAGGGAAGGGCCTTCCTCCCGGCGCAGTTTCGCAAGGTGCTGTCGGCATCGGGCGAGGAGAGCCTGGTATTGCGTCAAGACGTCTTCGAAAAGATTCTCGTCATCTATCCCGAATCGGTATGGTGCAGGATGATGGACGAGATGCGTGCCAAGCTCTCGCGCTGGGACCGCCAGCAACAGATGGTGTACCGCACGTTTGTCAGCAGCGTCATCAATCTCGCCGTCGACGGCAATGGTCGCATACTCATTCCCAAGCCGTTCATGCAGCAGGCTGGCATCAGGCAGTCCATACGATTTGTGGGGATGGGCGACACCATCGAGATCTGGCCCAACGAGCCCGACGGCCAGCAACCCTTCATGGAGACAGCGGCCTTCGGCAAGGCACTGGAACAGCTGATGAGTACCGACACACCGCCTACGCTGGATGACGACTGAGCAGATGCGGGCATCGCACCACTGAGAACAGCATATCACATAACATCCCACCGCCCACCAACAGGGCCAATCCATTAGCTATTGCCATTTATGGTCAAGACTGTAGATCATTATCATGTACCCGTTCTATTGAAAGAAAGTGTCGACGGACTAGACATCAAGCCCGGCGGCATCTATGTGGACGTCACCTTCGGCGGCGGCGGACACTCGCGCGAGATCCTCGCACGACTGGGCAACGAGGGACATCTCTACAGCTTCGACCAGGATGCCGATGCCGAGCGCAACATCGACGAGGCCTGCACTGCTTCACCGGCCGACAGTCATGCCACGGTGCCCGTCAACTTCACCTTCGTGCGGTCCAACTTCCGCTACCTGCGCAACTGGATGCGCTACTATGGCGTAGACCACATCGATGGCCTGCTGGGCGACCTGGGTGTGTCGAGCCATCACTTCGATGACGAGACCCGCGGGTTCTCGTTCCGCTTCGACGCACCGCTCGACATGCGCATGAACAAACGCGCAGGCAAGACTGCCGCCGACCTGGTGAACAACGAGGACGAGGAGCGGCTGGCCGACATCTTCTACCTCTACGGCGAGCTGAAGAACGCCCGGCGCATCGCCGCCGCACTGGTGAAGGCGCGCCAGCAGGCACCCATTGTCACCACGCACGACTTTGTGCGGGCCGTGGAGCCCTTCTTCAAGCGTGAACGCGAGAAGAAAGACATGGCCAAGCTCTTCCAGGCCCTGCGCATCGAGGTGAACCACGAGATGGCGGCGCTGAAGGAGATGCTTGCCGCAGCCACCGACCTGCTGGCTCCCGGCGGCAGGCTCAGCATCATCACCTACCACTCGCTCGAAGACCGTATCGTGAAGAACATCATGAAGGCAGGAAATGCCGAGGGCAAGGTGCAGCAGGACTTCTTCGGACGGATAGAGAGCCCGTTCAGGCTGGTGAACAACAAAGTCATCGTGCCCGATGCCGAGGAGCAGGAACGTAACCCCAGAAGCCGGAGCGCAAAACTGAGGATTGCCGAGAAGAAAGAACAAGAATGAACGGACGTGAAAAGACATAGACATGGAAGAGACGAAAGAAGAAATCAAGGATATGAAGTCGGCCAAGCCGAAAGACAAGGGCACCACCGGACCGAAAGAGCCGAAAACAACGGCTAAGGCAGAGGACAAGACGGCAGACAAGGCTGCCGCCGCCAGTGATGACCATGAGGGCATGTCGCTGAAGGAGGTCATACAAGAGCAGGCCACCGAAGACGAGATGCCCCAGTCGAGCAAGCTCTCGCTGCGCAAGATTCTGGGTGGCGACATCCTCAACACGGCGGCCATCAGGCGACAGATATGGCTGTTTGTGCTCATCACTTTCTTCTTCATCATCTATATCTCCAACCGTTACAGCTGTCAGCAGGATATCATCGAGATAGACCGTCTGCAGAAGGAGCTGCTGGATGCCAAGTACAAGGCCCTGTCGAGCAACAGCCAGCTGACGGAGAAGAGCCGCGAGAGCAATGTGCTGGAATTGCTGAAGAACAACAAGGACAGCACGCTGAAAATCGCCAACCAGCCACCTTATATCATTAACGTGCCAGAAGACAAATAGCCATGAGCAAGTTTGACTACAACAAAATCATGCCCCGGTACAGCGTCATCGCCATCCTGATGACGCTCGTATCGCTGATGGTCGTGGCCAAGGCCGCCTACATCATGACGGTGAAGCGCGACTACTGGATGAAGGTGGCCGACCGGGTGAAGAAAGACAGTGTGCGCGTGGAGCCCGCCCGAGGCAACATCCTCAGCTGCGACGGCCAGCTGCTGGCCTCGTCGCTGCCCGAATTCAAGATATACATGGACTTCAAGCAGCTGCACGACGCGGGCAACGACTCGCTGTGGGCAGCCAAGGTCGACAGCATTGCCAAGGGCCTGAACGAGATCTTCCCCGAGCGCAGCAGCGCCGAGTTTAAGGCGCACCTGGAGCAGGGACGCAAGGAGATGAAGCGCCACTGGCCCATCTGGCCCCGCCGCATCGACTACAACACCTACTCGGAAGTGAAACAGCTGCCGGTGTTTTGCCTGTCGAAACTCCAGAGTGGTTTCCATGAGGACGAGCTCAACGCCCGCGAACGCCCCTACGGCTCGCTGGCCGGGCGCACCGTGGGCGATATGTTTGCCGCTAAGGACGAGGGACGCACGCCAAGATGCGGCCTGGAGCTGTCGTACGACTCGCTGCTGCGCGGCACCAACGGCATAGTGCACCGCCGCAAGGTGCTCAACAAGTTCCTCGACATCATGGATACCCCACCCATCGACGGCTGCGACATCGTGACGACCATCGACGTGAGCATGCAAGACCTGGCCGAACGGGCGGTCATCGATGAGCTGCAGGAAATCAACGGCAACGTGGGCGTGGCCATCGTCATGGAGGTGGCCACGGGCGATATCAAGGCCATCGTGAACATGGAGAAGTGTGTAGACGGCAAATACCGCGAGATCAAGAACCACGCCGTGAGCGACCTGCTGGAACCGGGGTCGGTGTTCAAGACGATTTCGATCATGACCGCCCTGGAAGACGGCATGTGCGACACCAATAAGGTGGTGGACACCGGCGGCGGCATCTGGCCGATGTACGGCCGTGAGATGAAAGACCACAACTGGCGGCGTGGCGGCTATGGTGTGATGACCCTGCCCAAGACCCTGAAGGTGAGCTCGAACATCGGTGTGAGCCGCATCATCGACGAATACTATCACAACGACCCGGAGAAATTTGTGCGGGGCGTCTACCGCTCGGGCATCACCGCCGACCTACACATCCCCATCGTGGGTGCCAGTCCGGCCAAGGTGCGCATGCCGAAAAAGAACAAGCGCGGCGAGTGGGTCAACTGGAGCAACACGGCCCTGCCCTGGATGAGCATCGGCTACGAGACACAGGTGCCGCCCATCTCTACCCTGGCCTTCTATAACGCCATTGCCAACGGCGGCCGTATGATGCAGCCCCGTTTTGTGAAGGCAGCCGTCAAGAACGGCGAGATCGTGGAAGAGTTTCCGCCGCAGGTGGTGAAAGGGCACGAGCAGATAGCCTCGCCCAAGGTCATCAAGGATATGCAGGAGATACTGACCAAGGTGGTGAGTGAGGGACTCGGCAAGAAAGCCGGCTCAGCCTCTTTCCTGGTGGCTGGCAAGACGGGTACGGCCCAGATCTCCCAGGGTGCCGTAGGTTACAAGAGTGGCATGATGAACTACCTGCTGTCGTTTGCCGGCTTCTTCCCTGCCGACGCACCGCGGTACAGCTGCATCGTATGCATACAGAAGTCGGGGCTGCCGGCTTCGGGAGGAGGCATGAGCGGCGTGGTGTTCCACAATATCGCTGAGGGCATCATGGCACAGGACATACGCCTCGACGTGCGCGATGCACGCGACTCCTCGTCGGTGCTCATCCCCGACGTGAAGGAGGGCAACATCCTCTCGGCCGACTTCGTGCTTTCAAGTCTGGGCATCAAGACCAAGACCAACTTCACACTCCCCAACAAATCCGTCGGTCAGGTGTGGGGACAGGCGCAGCGCCACACCAACGCCGTGTCGCTGCTCAAGCGCAACAACCTGGCCGACCGCTATGTGCCCGACGTGCATGGCATGGGAGCCCGCGACGCAGTGTATCTCATCGAGAAACGCGGTGTGAGATGCCGCATCGAAGGACGCGGCAAGGTGGTCAAGCAGAGCCTGGAGCCCGGACACCTCATCCGAAAAGGCGACGCCTGCACGCTCACGCTGGAGTGAACGCCGACCTCGTCGAAACAACAAACGCATTTAAAACATTTGACAAGATATGAAACTACAAGAGCTGCTGAAGAATGTCAAGCCGCTGACCATCACTGGCAACGCTGACGCAGACATCACAGGCGTGAACATCGACTCACGAAAAATTGAACAGGGACATCTCTTTGTGGCACAGAAAGGCACACAGGTAGACGGCCATAAGTTTATACCCAAGGCCATTGAGCTGGGAGCAAGGGCCATACTCTGCGAGGAGCTGCCCGAGGAGAAGGCTGAAGGCGTGACCTACGTACAGGTGGAGTCGACCGAAGACGCAGTGGGCAAAGTGGCCACCGTGTTCTATGGTGAGCCGTCGAAGAAGCTGCGACTCGTGGGCGTGACGGGCACCAACGGCAAGACCACCATCGCCACCTTATTATATAATATGTTCCGCGAGATGGGCCACAAGTGCGGCCTGCTCTCTACGGTGTGCAACTATATCGAAGACGAGGCCATCCCTGCCGACCATACCACCCCCGATCCCATCGAGCTCAACATGTTGCTGGCCCGTATGGTGGAGGCTGGCTGCGAGTATGCCTTCATGGAGTGTTCAAGCCATGCCATCGCACAGAAGCGCATCGGCGGACTGAAGTTCACTGGAGGCATCTTCACCAACCTCACCCGCGACCACCTCGACTACCACAAGACCTTCGAGAACTACCGCAATGCCAAGAAGGCGTTCTTCGACGGGCTGCCCAAGACGGCCTTTGCCGTGACCAATGCCGACGACAAGAATGGCATGGTGATGGTGCAGAACACCAAGGCCGCCGTCAAGACCTATTCGGTACGCCAGATGGCCGACTTCCGCGCCCGCGTCATCGAGATGCACTTTGCCGGCATGTACCTCGACATCGACGGCCATGAGGTGGGCGTGCAGTTCATCGGCAAGTTTAACGTGAGCAACCTGCTGGCTGTGTATGGGGCAGCCCGCATGCTGGGCAAGCAGCCCGAGGAGATACTGGTTGCCCTGAGCACGCTGCACAGCGTCAGCGGACGACTGGAGCCCATACCGTCGGCCGAGGGATTCACGGCCATCGTCGACTATGCCCACACGCCCGATGCTCTGGAGAACGTGCTCAACGCCATCCATGAGGTGCTCGACGGCAAGGGACGCGTCATCACCGTGTGCGGCGCCGGTGGCAACCGCGACAAAGGCAAGCGCCCGCTGATGGCACAAGAGGCTGTGAGGCAGAGCGACCAGGTGATCATCACCAGCGACAACCCTCGATTCGAAGAGCCGCAGGACATCATCAACGACATGCTGGCCGGGCTCAACGAGCAGCAGCGCCGAAAGGTAATCAGCATTGCCGACCGCAGGGAGGCCATCAAGACGGCCTGCACGCTGGCGCAGAAGGGCGATGTGATTCTCATTGCCGGAAAGGGACATGAGAACTATCAGGAGATCAAGGGCGTGAAGCATCACTTCGATGACAGGGAGGTGGTGCGCGACATCATCGGCATGTAACAAGACCAACCCAAAACATAGAGAAATTATGCTGTACTATCTTTTCAGGTTCCTCGAACAGTTTGGCATCTCGGGGGCCCGCGTGTGGGGATATATCTCATTCCGCGCCCTGCTGGCGCTCATCCTGTCGCTGGTTATCTCGGCATGGTTTGGCGAGAAGTTCATCAAGTATCTCAAACGCAAGCAGATCACCGAGACACAGCGCGACGAGAAGATCGACCCGTTCGGTGTGAAGAAGATTGGCGTGCCCTCGATGGGCGGTGTCATCATCATAGCCTCGATTCTCATTCCCGTGCTCCTGCTCGGCAGGCTACGCAACATCTATCTCATCTTGATGATCATCACCACGGTGTGGCTGGGATTTCTCGGTGGAATGGACGATTTCATCAAAATCTTCCACCGCAACAAAGAGGGACTGAAAGGCAAATACAAGATTGTGGGACAGATAGGCATAGGCCTCATCGTGGGTCTGGTGCTCTGGGCCTCGCCCGATGTGAAGTCGAACGAGAACATCGTGCTCGAGCGACAAGGACAGGAAGTGGTCATCAAGCACCGGGCAGATGCCCGTAAGACGCTGAAGACGACCATCCCCTTCGTCAAGGGCCATAACCTCGACTACTCGCAGATCATGTCGGTATTCGGCAAGCACAAGACGGCCGCGGGATGGATTCTCTTTGTCGTCATGACCATCCTGGTGGTGACGGCCGTGAGCAACGGTGCCAACCTCAACGACGGCATGGACGGCATGGCAGCGGGCAACTCGGCCATCATTGGCGTGGCCTTGGGGATACTGGCGTATGTAAGCTCGCACATGGAGTTTGCGGCCTACCTCAACATCATGTATATACCAGGATCGCAAGAGCTGGTGGTGTTTATGTGTGCCTTTGTGGGGGCTCTCATCGGTTTCCTGTGGTACAACGCCTATCCGGCGCAGGTGTTCATGGGCGACACCGGTTCGCTCACCATCGGTGGCATCATCGGCGTGTGCGCCGTCATCATCCACAAGGAACTGCTGTTGCCCATCCTCTGTGGCATATTCTTTGTAGAGAGCCTCAGCGTGATCTGTCAGGTGTGGTACTACAAGCTTGGCAAGCGCAAGGGCATCAAACAGCGTATCTTCAAGCGCACGCCCATACACGACAACTTCCGCGTGACCGACGAGCAGCTCGAGGCCGACTGCACCTATCTCATCAAGAGCCCGCACTCGCCCAAGCACGAGGCAAAGATCACCATCCGCTTCTGGATCATCACCATCATACTGGCCGCCCTGACGATCATCACCCTGAAGATCAGGTAACGGCCGCAAAGGGCGACAAAGCGAAGAATGATAATAGAATAAAGTAGAAAAGATGAAACGAATTGTTGTTTTAGGAGCAGCCGAGAGTGGCGCAGGAGCCGCCGTGCTGGCCAAGAAGAAAGGTTTCGACGTGTTTGTATCAGACATGTCGCAGATCAAGGACAAATACAAGAAGATACTGGATGACCACGACATCGAATGGGAAGAAGGCCAACATACCGAGGAGAAGATCCTCAACGCCGATGAGGTTATCAAGAGCCCGGGCATACCCAAGGAGGCACCGATGGTGGCCAAGCTGATGGAACAAGGCACGCATATCATCAGCGAGATTGAGTTTGCGGGACGTTATACCCACTCGAAGATGATCTGCATCACAGGCAGCAACGGCAAGACGACGACAACCTCGCTCATCTACCACATCTTCAAGTCGGCAGGCTACGACGTGGGACTGGCCGGCAACATCGGCCGCAGCCTGGCCCTGCAGGTGGCAGAGGACCCGCACGAATACTATATCATCGAGCTCAGCTCTTTCCAGCTCGACAACATGTACGACTTCCGCGCCGACATCGCCATCCTGCTGAACATCACGCCCGACCATCTCGACCGCTACGACTACGACTTCCAGAACTATGTCGATGCAAAGATGCGTATCATCCAGAACCAGACGGAGGACGACAGCTTCATCTACTGGAACGATGACCCTGTGATCAAACGCGAGCTTGACAAGTATGACATCAAGGCCGTGCAATGCCCCTTCTCGGAAATCAAGGAGAAAGGCAGCATCGGCTACATGGAGGAGGGACAATACAAGCTAGAATACCCCACCCCGTTCAACATGGAGCAGGAGGAGCTGTCGCTCACAGGCAAGCACAACATCTACAACTCGTTGGCAGCGGGTCTGGCATCAGACATCAGCGGCATCAAGAATGAGATTATACGCAAGAGCCTGAGCGACTTCCCCGGTGTGGAGCACCGCTTGGAGAAGGTGTGCGACGTGAGGGGCGTACATTACATCAACGACTCGAAGGCCACCAATGTCGATGCCTGCTGGTATGCGCTGGAGAGTATGCGCACACCCACCATCCTCATCATCGGCGGCAAGGACAAAGGCAACGACTACAGCACAATCATCGACCTGGTGAAACAGAAATGCGTAGGGCTGGTGTATCTCGGGGCCGACAACCAGAAGCTGCACGACAACTTCGACGATCTGGGCATACCAGTGCGCGACACCCACTCGATGAAAGACTGCGTGGCAGCCTGCTACGAGATGGCCAAGCCGGGCGACACCGTGTTGCTATCGCCCTGCTGTGCCAGCTTCGACCTCTTCAAGAACATGGAGGACCGTGGCGAGCAGTTCAAGACGCTGGTGCGAAACCTTTAAGATAACAGGTGTAGCCGGTCCTCCCATCATGCGGGGCGACGGCCGACAGACAACCAAGTGAGAAATCATTGAATGGACAAGAAACTAGGAAATATCTTCAAAGGCGACAAGGTCATCTGGATGGTGTTCTTCTTCCTCTGCATCATCAGTGTGGTGGAGGTGTTCTCTGCATCGTCGGGTCTGACCTACAAGAGCGGCAGCTACCTGACGCCCATCATCAAGCATATCTTTATCCTCAGCATCGGTGTCTTCCTGATGGTGGTCACACTGAACATCAAGTGCAAATACTTTAAGATTGCCACGCCCATCCTGCTCCTCGTGTCTGTGCTGACCTTGATATGGGTCTACTTTGCCGGGCAAGCCACCAACGATGCCCAGCGCTGGATATCGCTCCTGGGCATGCAGTTTCAGCCCTCTGAGATTGCCAAAGGCACCATGGTCTTGGCTACCGCACAGATTCTGAGTGCCATGCAGACCGACAACGGGGCCGACAAGCACGCCATGAAGTATATCCTCAGCGTATGCCTGTTTATCATACCCCTCATCATGGCCGAGAACCTCTCGACGGCAGCACTGCTCTGTGCGGTGATATTCTTCATGATGGTCATCGGCCGGGTGCCGGCCCGACAGCTGGGAAAACTCATCGGCTCAGTGGTGATGGTGGTGGTGGTGGTTATCTCCATGGTGATGATCTTCGGTAAAGATACCGAGGAGGCCAACCCCGACAAGAACCTCACCGAACAACTGGCCCAGGAACAAGCCAAGGGTAAGGACAGCGGCGGCATATTCCACAGGTTCGATACCTGGAAGTCGCGCATCGACAAATTCCTCAACAGCAAGGAGGTGCCCCCCGAGAAATTCGACCTCGACAAAGACGGACAGGTGGGACATGCCAACATCGCCATTGCCTCATCAAACATCGTGGGCAAGGGCCCGGGCAACTCGGTGGAGCGCGACTTCCTGTCGCAAGCGTTCTCCGACTTCATCTATGCCATCATCATCGAAGAGACGGGCATACTGGGGGCTTTCTTTGTGGCGATGCTGTATATCATCCTGCTCTTCCGCACAGGACGAATCGCAAACCGATGCGAGAACAACTTCCCGGCATTCCTTGCCATGGGACTGGCCCTGCTACTGGTCACCCAGGCCTTGTTCAACATGTGCGTGGCTGTGGGGCTGGCACCTGTCACCGGCCAACCGCTGCCGCTCGTCAGCAAAGGCGGCACGTCGAGCATCCTCAACTGTGTCTACATCGGGGTGATTCTCAGCGTGAGCAGGTCGGCCAAGAAAAATACCGTCACAGACCGCGAGACCGACAAGCCCGCAACGGTTACAGTCTGAGCGAACATCGACGACGGCATGTGTCAACAGCATACGCCATCCTGCAAGCAAGGTTGCAACGGCAACGACTTATCGCCCTAGAAATAAATAAAATAGCGCGAATATGATCAAAAGATAATTTTTTTGATTACTTTTGCCAAATATATTAAGGTCAATCAACAAGGTCGCCTCCACAAGGCG
>JBHAFS010000141.1:0-30415 GCA_041856205.1 Prevotella sp. | reverse complement strand
GCTCGAATACCATCATTGCAGCATCTATGGCGACAAGGGATACATCGGGGCAGACGTGCAGCTCGACCTCTTCGAGACGGCACGCATCAGGCTTGAGTGCCCATATCGACTGAACCAAAAAGACTGGAAGCCGACATTCATCTCGCATGCCAGGTCACGCAAACGGATAGAGACGCTCTTCTCGCAACTCACAGGGCAGTTCCTCGTCATTCGCAACTATGCAAAGATAACGAAAGGACTGTTTGCAAGAATCATTGGAAAAATCACAGCCCTGACCATATTACAATATGTCAATTATATGAACGGAAAGCCCATCGGTAGAATTAAATACGCACTGAATTAATTCCGCCAACGGGTATCATTTCTAATCATTTAAATTCCACGGCAAACCCCGGCAAAGGCATCCGCATATCCATAGGCAGAACTTATTCATTGCCTATATGTGGGAAGTGGGTATTATTTCTTTTTGCCCCTCGGACCGGGTGCAAACGGACTTGATTCGGTGGTCGATGCGTCATCAGCAGCTGTAGGATCGTCAGTCTGTACGCTCACACCTGTGATCACTTGTTGTCCCTGCTTGATGCCCGACAGAATCTGGGTGTGCGACCCATCAGTCATCCCAACCGAAACACTATGGGCCACTACATAGTTACCCTCTATGGTCCACACCTTATTCTTTGCGTTACTCACATCTTTAATCTTCTTGTCGCCCACAGTCTCCTTGGCAGGAGTATAACGAAGTGCCTTGCTAGGCACGCTCATCACATCCTTGCTCTCTTGCGTATAGATGGTGACGTTGGCCGTAAGTCCGGGCTTTAGTTTCATGTCGACGTTAGGGGCACTGATCACCACCTCATAGGTCACCACATTGTTGGTAGTGGTAGCCTCCTGCCTGACCTGCTTTACCTGTCCGGTAAAGGTGTCGTCGGGGTAAGCATCAACAGTGAAGCTCACACGCTCTCCCACTTTTACATTGCCGATATCTGCCTCGTCTACATCTGCCACCACCTGCATGTTGGTAAGGTCTTGGGCAATGGTGAACAGTTCTGGAGTGCTGAAGCTGGCGGCCACCGTCTGTCCTTCCTCTACACTCTTCGACAGCACCACACCGTCGATAGGCGAGGTGATAGTAGCATATCCCAGGTTGGTCTGTGCCTTCTGCACGCTCTCACGGGCCGTGGCCACCTGGTCACGGGCCTGCTGGTAAGTCAGCCTTGCCTGATCGTAATCAGTCCCGGCCACGAGTCCTTTCTTGTAGAGTGCAGCATAGCGGCTGTAATTGGCCGTCTGGTAGTTGAGTGAGCTCTGGGCACTGGCCAGATTGGCCTTGGCAGTGTTTAGTTCGCTGATGAGGTTGGTCTTATCGAGTTCGGCAATAACCTGCCCTTTTTTCACCACGCTGTTATAATCGACATACAGTTTACTCACAATACCCGACACCTGCGTGCCGACGGTGACCGAAGTCACTGGCTCGATGGTGCCAGTGGCCGTAATGCTATTGACAATATTGGCCGGCGCTACAGCCTCGGTCACGAAGTTTACCTCTTCCTTCTTCTTGTTGCCGGAAAGAAGGAAGGAAGCCATCGCAGCGATAACAACAATTGCGATGACAATCCAAATTTTGCTTATCCTTTTCATATTTTATTGAATACAATCTCTATATAAGAATATCTGCGATGCCGTACCAACGACACGATTACTTCAGCGTTCCATCCTGATAGAACTTCAGCATATCGATGTTGAGTATGGCCAAATATTTAGCCTGAAGCTCTGCCTGTTGCGCTTTCACCAGCGCGTCTTTACCATTCATCAACTCAATGATGTTTTTCAAGTTCTGCCGAAACTGCTCGCTGAGCAGTTCGTAACTTGCCTGCGCACTCTCGGTACTCACCTGTGCGCTCTTGAACTGTGCCTGATTGTTGACAGCCTGCAACCAGTAGTTCTCTATAGTCGAGTAAAGCGTGGTCTGCTTATCTTTGAGGTCGAGCTGGTAGCCTTGCTTGGCGAGCACGGCCTTGTTGACAGCCGTCTTGACCTGCCGGTTGTCGAAGAGGGGCACACTTACAGTGACACCCGCCCCCATGGCAAAGTTGTTCTTGAGCTGAGTTCCCCATGCGTTGCTATTCATTGTAGTGGTATTGGTGCTCACACCGGCACTTGCGGTAACGGAGGGCAGTTTGCCAGCCTTTGCCATCTTGACCTGGAGGTCACTGCTCTTGATACCGAGTAAAGCATTCTGTATTTCGGGCCTACGGTTGAGTGCTGACTCATAAACACTGGTCACACCGGGTATTGTCTGCAAAGCCATCTCATCGGTTGTCTGGGGCACCACCACGTCAAACTCTTCCTGGTCGGTAATCTGCAACAGTTGCTTGAGTTGGCGTTTATACTCACGTAGGTTACTCTCTGCCTGCACCACGGCATACTCGTCCTGCGCCCTTTGTGCAGTGAGCTGTGCCAAGTCGGCCTTGCTCATGCTGCCCACTTTGACGAACTCCTGTCCTCGCTCCTCGTTTTTCTTCGATGTCTCTAGCGTTTGCTTGTTCACTTCCACCGCATCCCGTGAATAGAGAATCTGCACATACAGTTGTGCAATTTGCTCCTGAATATTGTTGGCAGTGGTCGCACTATCGAGCAAAGCCTGGTCTGCTGTAAGCTGATTCAATTTTACCTGGTCACGGTTGCGCCCTCCGTTCCACACCGTCCAGTTACCGCTGAGACTATAGGAACCATTGTAGTACACCTTATCGACACTGGTCTGCACCTTGTCGCCGGCGATGACATAGCTGCCAGTCTCAGGCCACGGGCTGTACGACACATTTTGCGAGGTGGATGCCGAGAGCGAGGGCAACAAGGCTGCCTGACTCTGTTTCACATCCTCGATGGCACTGAGCTGCTGGATACGCGTCTTCTGCAGACTGATGTTGTTTTGCAAGGCGTAGCTGATACAGTCTTGCAATGACCACTGTCGGGCCTCAGCGGCTGCCGAACTGATGAGTAGGATGAATGTCATTGCTGCTGTCGTGTGTGATCTATTCATTTTCTGACAATTTTTTTATGATTCGTATTGTGTGTTTGACGGAAGAAAAAGGAAAAAAGTTTATCAAGCCCACGTTTTTATTAACAACAATTAAGGGGATAAGTTACCAAATGTAACAAATCCCCTTATTTATATAACCTTTTATTCTTGTTTTATGCGAAATCGTTGAGCCTTGCAATATATTTGCCTAGGATATCATATTCTATATTGACCACGGTTCCTACCTTGATATCGCAGAAATTCGTGTTTTCTCGGGTATAGGGTATGATGGCCACCTTAAAGGTGTTGGCCGTTGGCTCGCAGACGGTGAGCGACACGCCGTTGACCGTAACCGACCCCTTATCAACAGTGAAGTAGCCGCGGCGAGCCATCTGCTTGTCGAGCGGATACTCAAAAGTGAAGTACGTAGAGCCGTCGGCATCCTCCATCGCCACACAAGTGGCTGTCTGGTCAACGTGTCCCTGCACGATATGTCCGTCCAGACGACCATTCATCAACATCGAGCGCTCAACATTCACCCGGTCGCCTACCTGAAGCAGGCCGAGGTTCGACCGGTCGAGGGTCTCCTTCATCGCCGTCACGGTATAGGTGCCGTCTTGGATGCTCACCACCGTCAGGCAGACACCATTGTGTGCGATGCTCTGGTCTATCTTCAACTCATCAACGAAAGAGCACGTCAGCGTGAAGTCGATGTTTCCCTGATACTTCTTCATTGCCACCAGCGTGGCCATTTCTTCTACTATTCCACTAAACATAATCTTGTGTTTTAGAAAAAGGGAGAAATGAGACCCGTATCCAAAACACTGCTGTCTCAATTCTCCCAATATAAAAGGGGATCATAACGATGATGTGATGAAAACTCCAGCTATAAAAGTTGTGAGCGTTCTCCGCCTTTGTAATCCACTGGCTTTACAGCTTAGTCGCAAATGCGATTTATGTGGCCCGCCATTGACAAGAGAAACATGCTCAGTTTTCAAAGTAATTTGATGAGTATCCCAATCAAACCGATACAATCCCCCGATGCGTTTTCTCCTTTTATATCTGCAAAATTACGTGTTTCATCTTGTTTCACCAAATAAATCTAGAGTTTTTAACACGCAATATTCCTCTGCCTGGTCCGTTTTTACCATAAATGCACACGTTTCTAATTTATACGAAAGTGAAGATGAGAGGACTATTCCTATTGATGCTGGCAACACATTGCCTGCTGCTGCCGGCGCAGGTCAGAGTGACCGAAAACAAACAGCATGCCTTTGCCGACAGCGTGCCACCAGGCAACTACAGCGGCATCACATGGCTAGGCAACAACCAATATGCCGTGGTAAGCGACAAATCGGAGGAAGACGGATTCTTCGTTTTTGAGATCGACACCGACACGCTCTCGGGTGAGATTCTGACCGTGCGCAACCGAGGCTTCCGCAGCAGCGGGTTCAAGGGGCGCGACGACGAGGGCATTGCCTACAACCCACATGCCAACACCATCATGATCAGCGGCGAGGAGGATAACCGTATATTAGAGTACAATATAGACGGTGTGCGCACCTTGCGCGAGGCCGAACTGCCCCCTCGGTTCAAGCACCTTCCCTTCAACCTGGGACTCGAAGCGCTGTCTTACAACCACATCACTCACACACTGTGGACTTGCAATGAGAGCGACACCATTTACTTACAGTCTTTCGACGACAGCCTCAAGCCGCTCCGTACCTATAGGTATCTGTTGGCACCACCCCGCTACGACCGCACCAAGGCCCGCAACTACGCCTACGGCATTGGTACCATCTGCGCTCTCGACGACGGCAGCCTGTTGCTGCTCGAGCGCGAGCTCTTCGTCACCCACTCGAAACTCGGCTCATCGGTTAGTTGCAAGCTCTTCCACGTTGTGCCCGGCGACACCGCCAAAGAGCTAGTGGCAGAGTGGAAGACAGACATTGGCCTCTTCAGTCGCAGCTTTGCCAACTATGAGGGCATGTGCCTAGGCCCGGTGCTGCACGATGGCTCGCGCGTGCTACTCCTCGTTGCCGACTCACAAAATCAATATGGCGGAGTGCTGAAAGACTGGTTCAAGAGCTTCAAGCTAAGCTACTGACCTCATCATCCAAGCGAAAGAGACTCAGATGTCTACGGTTATCGAAGACTCGTCTTCTACAACAGAATCAGACACAGAAACGGATGCGGCAGGGCCCACACCGGCTTTCGACTTTTTGCCATACAGCCGCTCATAGTCGTCAAACAAATATCTGCGCCCAACGAGCAACGTAAGGGCCAGAGAGGTGAACGACACACAAAGCACCAACCCGAAGAGCAACACCTGCAAAGCCGTTGCCGTCCACACGTCGGTACCGCCGAGCACCAAAGCCAGCAGCAGCACAGGAGCCGCCGAGACCACCGTACCCGACATTTGCCTGGTCACCGGCAACAGGGCCGACTGAAAACTGCGGCGCATGAAATAATTCACCGCCTCGTGATGGGTGGCACCATTGCCCAGCAGATAGTTGTAAAGTTGATGATGATAAACCAGTCCGGAATAATAGGTGTTGAGTGCCTTGACGTTTATGCTGGTGGTGCAACCCACAAGCAAACCCACCACAGGAACGAAGTAGCGCACCTCGAAGGGATTGCGAAGGCCAAACACCAGAAACAGCACGTAAAGGGCGATTATTGTGACCGAAGACAATGTACCTGCTGCCACAGGCACAAAACTGCGGCTCAGGGGGATGGACGACCGGCTGGCCGTCAGCATGGCCCCGAGCACCATCATGAGCAGACCCACCACAATGGTGAGCCACATCTGGTTGACACCGATGACCAACATGAGCATGCCGCCCACGAGAGCGGTCATGAGCATCATCCGCCCCAAGGAGACCAGCAACCGCCGCATCATTCCCAAACGAAGGGCATAAGCCATATATACAGGCAGGGCCAACAACAACAGGCCCAGCAAAAAGCCTAACAGGGTAATCTTCATGGTTGCTACAGATTGACGATTTGATTACATTGCATCTTGTTTTCGCGACAGGTATAGAGAATCTCGGTGCCGCCCGACGCCAGGCCTTGCAGGAACCTCTGCACCTCGGCATTCTGCACCGGGTTGTCTACCAGCAGGATGGGCTTGCCAAGCAGCGGCACCAGCGACAGCATGATGAGCTGCAACATAGCCGTAGGCACCTCGTCCACCCGCCGACCGGCATAAGCAGCATCGATGCCCAGCAGCTGCCATTGGGCAGCAAGCTCGTCACGGCGCTCTGCAGCCTTTGGGTGACTGCGCAGCCGCAACACCATGTCGCACAAGTCGCTCACCCTCTCGCCCACATCGGGCACCTGCTGGGGCACGTATGCCACCATCTGCCTGAAGTAGGCGCTTGAACCGGGTGTCACCAGTTCGCCATCCACCGTGACATATCCTCCCAGCAGCGGCTCAAGGCCGAGCACCGACAGCAACAGGCGACTCTTGCCCGAACCCGCAGCACCACACAGGCAGCACACCTCACCACTGCCCATCACCAGGGAGAATGGCCTCGACGACAAACCAGCTGACAACGCTACTTTAGCATTCTTAAATTCAAGCATGTCTTTGATGATTTCTTTTCCACAAAGTTACGATAATTTTGAGCATGTCGGTTCTTTTTTGCCAGTTTTTTTGAAAAGAGGCCCCGCCTCTTGCCGGTTTGGCAACCATGCTCCAAACAAAGAAAATTGTTATTTATTGCACAGAATGGGCATATAATCCACAGATTTTATGTAAGTTTGCAGTCTGTTAAAGGCGGCACAAGTGGCCTTTTGGTAGCTTTCCGTGTCGCCGTCAGCATACAACAATTACCCATCAGATACAACTGAAATGTCAGAACAAAGAGAACATGACTTTTTCTTGCCGGCCGAATGGGCTGAGCAAAGTGCCATACAGCTCACCTGGCCACACGCCGAGACCGACTGGCGTCCCTACCTCGACGACATCGTCGAGACCTTCGTCGAGCTCACCCGCGAGATAGCACGCTATGAGCGTGTCATCATCGCCACACCCGATGTGGCCGGTACCGAAGCACTGCTCAGACAACGCCTGGGCACCGACCTCTATGCCAACGTCGGTTGCTATGAATGTCCCACCAACGACACCTGGGCACGCGACCACGGCGCCATCACACTGATGCCTGCGGAGACCGTCAGACAGGCGACCGATGCACGCCTACTCGACTTCAGGTTCAACGGATGGGGAGAGAAGTTCGACTGGCAGCTCGACAATGCCATCACCCGACGGCTGCACCAGCAAGGTATATTGAACGGACTGCTGGAGAGCCACGACGACTTTGTGCTCGAGGGCGGTTCGATAGAGAGCGACGGCAAGGGCACCATCATGACCACCTCGATGTGCTTGATGGCCGACCACCGCAACCAACCGCTCACCAGGCCGCAGATTGAGGCACGCCTGCTCGAAACACTGCATGCCGACCGTGTGCTATGGCTCGACCACGGGCAGCTCGTGGGCGACGACACCGATGGGCACATCGACACCATTGTACGAATGGCACCCAACGACACCTTATTATATATAAGGTGCGACGACCCACACGATGAGCAGTATGCCGACTTCGTGGCTCTGGAGGCCCAGCTGCAAACATTGCGCACCCGCGAGGGCAAGCCCTACCGCCTCATGCCGCTGCCCATGCCCGCAGCCATGTACGAAGGAGACGACCGCCTGCCTGCAACCTACGCCAACTTCGTCATCATCAACCGTGCCGTGATCGTGCCCACCTACAATCAGCCTTCGCTCGATGCACGGGCCATCAAGACCATTGCTCAGGCCTTCCCCTCACGCAAGGTGGTGGGCATCGATGCCTCGACGGTGGTGAGGCAGCACGGCTCGCTGCACTGCCTCACCATGCAGTATCCGGCAGGCGTGACTCACAGGAGGCAGGCTTAGTCAAGCTATACAACCGAAATATCATCATCATCATTAACCCACAAGCAATATGGAACTAAGAATCGGATTTTTGCAACAGCATAATGTTGCCGACATCAAAGATAACCTCAGCCGTCTGGCCGAGGGCATTGAAGACCTCGCCAGGCGAGGCGCACAACTCATCATCCTGCAAGAACTGCACAACTCGCTCTACTTCTGCCAGACCGAAGACGTCAACTGTTTCGACCTCGCCGAGCCTATTCCCGGCCCCTCGACAGACTTCTTCGGCGAACTGGCCTGTCGGTATGGCGTGGTCATCGTGACCTCGCTCTTCGAGCGCAGAGCACCCGGACTGTATCACAACACGGCCGTGGTCATCGACAACGACGGCACCATCGCCGGCAAATACCGCAAGATGCACATCCCCGACGATCCTGCATACTATGAGAAATTCTACTTTACACCAGGCGACCTGGGCTTTCACCCCATCGACACCGCAGTAGGTCGACTCGGAGTGCTCGTGTGCTGGGACCAGTGGTACCCCGAGGCAGCCCGCCTGATGGCCCTTCAGGGTGCGCAGTTGCTTATCTATCCCACTGCCATCGGCTATGAATCGAGCGACACACCCGAGGAACAGGCCCGGCAGCGTGAGGCATGGACCACCGTACAGCGTGGACATGCCGTGGCCAACGGACTGCCGGTCATCACCGTCAACCGTGTAGGCCATGAGCCCGACCCCAGCGGACAGACGGGAGGCATACAGTTTTGGGGCTCCAGCTTCGTGGTGGGGCCGCAGGGCGAGCTCCACTATCAGGCCTCTACCGACGAGGAGGAGAGTATCGTCGTAGAAATAGACCTCGACCACAGTGAGCAGGTGAGGCGCTGGTGGCCCTTCCTCAGAGACAGACGCATAGACCAATATGGCGGCATCGTGCGCCGCTATATCGACGACAGTCAGGCATAGACAGCGTGGCAAAGACTTTTACAGACGCAATCAGAATGATGGAAAAGAAAGACCTGAGAATTGTTTTTATGGGTACGCCGGAGTTTGCCGTAGGCACCCTCAGCCGACTGGTGGAGAATGGCTATAACGTGGTGGCCGTGGTGACACAGCCCGACAAACCCGTGGGACGGCACCAAGACCAAGTGCAACCATCGGAGGTCAAACGCTATGCCTTGGCCCACGACCTGCCGGTGCTGCAGCCCGAGAAGATGAAAGACCCTGCCTTTGTGGAGCAACTGGCCAGCTACAAGGCCGACCTGCAGGTGGTGGTGGCCTTCCGCATGCTGCCCGAGGTGGTGTGGGCCATGCCCCGGTTTGGCACCTTCAACGTGCATGCAGCACTGCTGCCACAGTATCGTGGCGCGGCACCCATCAACTGGGCTGTGATCAACGGTGAGACCGAGACGGGGGTGACAACCTTCTTTCTCGACAAAGACATCGACACGGGACGTATCATTCTCCAGAAACACTTCCCCATCCCCGACGAGGCCGACGTGGAATATGTCTATGACGGACTGATGCAGCTTGGCGCCGAGATCGCCACCGAGACCATCGACCTGGTGTTGGAGGGCGACGGCGAGGTGGCATCGACTGAGCAGCGGGAGTGGACAAAGTGCACCGAGGAAGACTTACGACTTGCACCCAAAATATTCAAAGAGACCTGTGAGATCAACTGGCAGCAAGAGGCGCAACAGGTGTACAACTTCGTAAGGGGCCTATCACCCTATCCCGGTGCATGGACATCGGTTGTGCCGCAGCAAGCAGACCCCAAGGCTGCCAAGACTGCTGTACTGAAGATTTACAAGACAGCCAAGACCGGTCGCGACTGCACAGGAACACAGATTGGCGACATCATGGTAGACAACGGACATCTCTTCATCGCCTGTGCCGACCAATGGCTTGAAATCTGTGAACTGCAGATGGCGGGCAAAAAACGCATGGACACACGTGCCTTTCTCAACGGCAATCGAGATATTATGCTATTTAAATTAGGTTGATGTCAAGCAGCCAATCGAACTACTTGACATCTTCATAAGCAATTTCCCACACTGTACATCGAGTGGAAACAGAAGGTGATTCGAGTGGAAACAGAAGGTGATTCGAGTAGAAACAGAAGGTGATTCGAGTAGAAACAGAAGGTGATTCGAGTGGAAACAAAGCGATCTTCGACCAGAACCATGTAATCTCTAGGGTGCAATCGTGACGACAAAGCAGTAAGGTCAAGCGGTGGTAACAAAGCCGAGGCTTCATCTCATACCGTTTGATGGTCAATCTGTCAACCGTAATATCTTAGACCGACAGATAGTCCACTCCACTGGGTCTACATAACATACAACATTGAGCCATAACATATTGTCATAACATGGTTCAACCATGACGGCAATATGTCCTAGGCTTCAGAAAAGAGCAAGAGTAACGTGAATGCCCAATGTGCAACAGCCCGGCACATGGGCCTGAGTCACCGGCCCACCAGCCCACCTATAATCTGAAAAGGATGCGCACTGACATACAGGCGCATCCTTTTTTTGACGATGTGTGAAGGCTCGTGGCCTTACGGGCGGCTTACAGTTCCCAACCAATGGCCGAGGCACCGAGCACGGCGGCAGAGCTGCCATCGAGCCCGCTAATGAGGAACTTGGCCTTGCCTTTGAACACCTTGAGCACATGCTCGTCGTAACTACGCTTGATGGGGTCCATGATCAGGCTGCCAGCCTTGGTCAGGCCACCAAAGAAGATGAATGCCTCGGGCGAAGAGAAGGCAGCAAAGTCGGCACAGGCCTCTCCCAGCATCTCACCGGTAAACTCGAAGATGCGCTTGGCCAGTTCGTCACCCTTGCCGGCAGCAATGCTCACGTCGAGCGAAGTAATATCCTCGGGCTTCAACTCACGCAACAGCGAGGGCTCTTCGGTGGTCTCCAGCAGCTCGCGGGCAGTGCGAGCCACACCTGTGGCAGAACAGTAGGCCTCCAGGCAGCCGTTACGCCCACAGCCACACGAGCGGCCATCATGACGTACCATGGTAACATGGCCAAGCTCCCCGGCAAAGCCGTCGCAGCCATAGACCAGCTTACCGTCGATGACAATGCCTGAGCCCACACCTGTACCGAGGGTGATGACAATAAAATTCTTCATGCCCCGAGCCACACCGTAAGCCATCTCGCCAATGGCTGCTGCATTGGCATCGTTGGTCAGACCCACGGGAATGCCCAGCAGTTTGGAGAACATGTCGGCAAGTGGCACGATGCCCGAATGACCCCACTTCAGGTTGGGGGCAAACTCGATGGTACCCTTATAATAATTACCATTGGGGGCGCCTATACCCATAGCCTTCACCTTATCGATGCCGCCCACTTGGTCGATGATAATCTGCAGGGCTTCTACAGAGGCCTTGACATACTCTTCTACCGTCTCGTAGGCCTGCGTCTTGATGGCTGTGGTGGCCTTGATCTCGCCACGACTGTCAACAATTCCGAAAACAGAATTGGTACCACCCAGGTCCAATCCTATCACGTAAGGCTTAACACTTTCCTGTTCGTTCATTTTTTTGTGCTTTTATAAGTTAGTAATATCATTGCTTTGAAACTGAAGGGGGCCATACGCCACGATGTCATCCTCATTGGCAGCATGAACAGGGCCTGGCAGATAGCACAGGCAATCAGGCTCAGCTTATGCCCGTACACTGGCCCCTCCATGAGACGGAGCCTTGGTGAGCCTCCCATTTAATTTTGACAAAGGTATGAAAAAAAACAGAAGTTTTACAAAGAAGATGTGGAAAAATAACTGAACTACCGTAAAAACTTAATTCAAATCCTCCCTCAAGCAGGTCAGTCCTTGAGCCGTTCCCTGAAATTGTTGCTCTTGCTCAGATAAGTCATTAGCGCAAGCACGCTACCCAATGCTATCAGCAGCGAAACGATGTAGAACACTCCGGCAAACGAATCGTAGAGCCCATGCAGCGTAGCGGGAATGGCTATGGCCAGCAGATACAGCGACTTGCGGTATCGCGGGTAAAGATGGGCAAAGCCCACGAAGTAGCCGCAGATGCCACTCCACAGCGCATGCAGGAAAGGCAGCGAGGTGAGACGCGCCACATTGAGCAGAAAGGCGGTGGTGTAGTCGGCTTGCGCATTGATGGTAGTCTGGTATTGCACACCTTCGAACACCCCAAAGGCAATGCCCGACATCAAACCATAGTAGACCAAGGTCTGGGGCAACAAGGGCTCCTTTGCCCGGCGCACCAAGAAGAGGAGTGGGGTCATCTTGACAAATTCCTCGGTGACACCAACACCAAGAATGTAGCCGATGATGTCGAAGGGAAAACCTGCCTCGGTGAAGATGTAAAAGAAATTGAACTTGTTCAACCCCGAAAAGATGAGAAAGACGGCCAGTTGTGTGAGGAAGAACACAGATACCGTTGTGCCCACACGCACTTGACGAGTCTTGAAGAAATAATAGAAGAAGATACCCCATATCACTGAAAAATAGAGTGATATGGCATAGAACACAATATACCCGCCTATGGGCAACAGCATGAGTACCGAGAGCGACAAACCCACAATGGCGAGCACCAGCAATCGCTTGTCTTCGAGCCAGCGACTGTGCGTCATATCTTCTTTGGGAAAGATAAACTCTCGGCCGATGCCACGCAGCTGCTGTACAACCGTACCCTTGTCTTTGATACGCGGGCGCAGCCCCCGGCGTTCCAGAAACACCATCACCGTGCCTTCCTCACCCGTCACGGCATCGCGCGCCTTGTCGTGCATCAGCAGTTTGCCCTCTTCCACATAACCGGCCACAAGTTCCTCGGCATAGGGACCATACTTATGGTCGTTGCGTATCACATAGATCATAATGAATCGTCTAAAATTTGGTTTGTGGGCAAAATTAACGATAAAAATTCTGAATACACTGATGAATGCCATGATTTTTAGGAAATAAGCATCACATTGTCCCTTCAAGCGGCCCCATTCCCATCGATGACTATACTCCAGATGCGCAACCGTCACCTCACCAGGTGTGCAAAAAACCATCGAAAACTCTTGTAGAAAAAAGAAAGAATTGTTACCTTTGCGAGAAAATGTAGTTATGACAAGAGAAGAAGACATTAAGAATGCCGTCAAGGTATTGAAAGAAGGCGGCGTAATACTCTATCCCACCGACACGGTGTGGGGTATTGGATGTGATGCAACAAATGCCGAGGCTGTTGCCAAGGTGTATCGCATCAAACGACGCGACGACTCCAAGGCGCTGATTTGCCTTGTCGACTCTGACGCCCGCCTGCAACGCTATGTACGACAGGTGCCTGCGGTGGCCTGGGACCTTCTTGACGTGGCCGACAAGCCTACCACCGTCATCCTTGATGGTGCCGTAAACTTGGCTCCCAACCTCATTGCCGACGACGGCAGCATTGCCATGCGCATCACCAAAGAGGATTTCTCACGTGAACTTTGTTATCGTTTCCAGAAGGCCCTGGTGAGCACCAGCGCCAACATCAGCGGCGAGCCCGCAGCACAAAACTATTGTGACATCTCACAGGAGCTGCTCGACAGCGTAGACTATGTGTGCTGGTCGCGCCGACAGGAGCACAAGCCACACACACCAAGCTCGATCATCAAGCTGGGCCCCTCGGGCGAGGTGACCATCATCAGAAAATAACCACCCCCCATCACTTTGACCATAACCACAACACTCAATAGGTAAATAAGCGTGATAGAGAATGTTATAGCATGGAAAGAACGTCATCTGACCGACAAGCAGATGACATCGATTCTTGCCTTCGTCATCGGTATCTTGGCCTCGGTGGCAGCTTATATTCTTCACACCCTCATCACCTTGGTTCAGCGGCTGTTGACCGAAGACTTCCTGACCGATGCGGCCAACTGGCTGTATCTTGTTTTCCCTGTCATTGGCATCTACATCACGTCGCTCTTTATAAAATATGTGGTGCGCGACAATATCTCGCATGGCATCACACGGGTGCTCTATGCCATTTCTACCAAGAAGTCGCGACTTCGCAGCCACAACTGCTGGTCGTCGGTCATCGCATCGGCCATCACCATTGGTTTTGGAGGGTCGGTAGGTGCCGAAGCCCCTATCGTGCTCACAGGGTCGGCCATCGGCTCCAATTTGGGGCAGCTCTTCAAGATGGACAACCGCACGCTGATGCTGCTTGTGGGCTGTGGCTGCGCAGCCGCCATATCGGGCATCTTCAAGGCTCCTATCGCAGGACTGGTGTTCACACTCGAGGTGCTGATGATCGACCTGACCATGGCATCGCTGGTACCTATCCTAGTTGCCAGCATCACTGCCGACATCTTCTCGTTCATCTTCACAGGCAAGTCGACACTATTCGTCTTTACCCTCGATTCGGCCTTTGACGTAGACCGTGTGCCGGCAACCATCCTGCTGGGTGTGTTCTGTGGACTCATCAGCCTCTACTTCATGCGGATGATGAATTTCTGCGAAGGGCAGTTCTCGCGGATGAAAGACCATCCCTACATGAAACTGACGGCCGGAGGCCTGGTGCTGAGTACGCTGATATTCCTTTTTCCATCACTCTATGGTGAGGGTTACAGCTCACTCAACATCTTCATATCGGGCAGTACCGAGACCGACTGGAGCCAGGTGATGGATGGTTCGCTCTTCTATGGACACTCTGAACTGCTGGTGGTGTATGTCGCTCTGGTCATGCTCACCAAGATCATAGCCACCTCATCGACCAATGGCGCGGGCGGCTGTGGCGGAACCTTCGCCCCCTCGCTGTTTGTAGGCGGTTTCTCAGGATTTTTGTTTGCCCGCATCTGGAACATTGAGCGCATTGGGGTGTACCTGCCCGAGAAAAACTTTACGCTCATGGGTATGGCAGGCGTGATGGCGGGTGTGATGCATGCCCCTTTGACCGGTATCTTCCTCATTGCTGAGATTACAGGCGGGTATGAGTTGTTCGTGCCCCTGATCATCGTTGCCGTAGTGAGCGTGATGGTCATCAGTATCTTCGAGCCACACAGTATCTATGCCATGCGTCTGGCCCGAGAGGGAAAGTTGTTGACCCACCACACCGACCGGAGTGTGCTCACGCTGATGAGCATGAACTCGGTAATCGAGAAAGAGGTGACCGGCGTGGGGCCTGACATGCCTATGGGCAAGCTGGTGAATGTGCTGACCAACAGCGACAACGACTTCATCCCCGTACTCGACAACGCCGGCCGACTGCTTGGCGAGATCGACATCACCAAGATAAGGCATATTGTCTTCCGCACCGAGCTCTACCATAAATTCAAGGTGAGCCAGCTCATGACACCCATGCCCGCCATCCTATATAGCAACGAACCTATGGAGGAGGTCATGCGTAAGTTTGACACGACCAATGCCAATGTGTTGCCCGTGGTTGACATCAATAACAAATTGCAGGGCTATATCAGCCGCACACGTATGTATAGGACTTACCGCCAAATGGTGGCAGACTTCTCTGCTGAATAGGGCCCTGGGCAATGGCCTCGGCAGGACGGCACGTCAATGCGGGCAAGGCCATTCTACAAGAACGCGGATGTCTAATTTATGCGACATGCCGAAATTGTTTGTCCCAAACATAAGCTGATGTCATAAAAAATAAGTACCTTTGCACACTGTATTATGCCTTTTCCAATACAAATAGATATACTGGAACTGATTCTGAAAGGCATGCTAATCGGAATCATCGCATCAGCGCCTATGGGTCCTGTGGGTATCCTGTGTGTCCAGCGCACCTTGAACAAAGGTCGCTGGTATGGGTTTGTCACGGGCATCGGTGCTGCCATCAGTGATATTATATACGCCATGATCACAGGACTGGGTATGAGGTTTATCATGGATCTTGTCACCAATCCCACCAATAAGTTCTGGCTGCAGATATCAGGGAGCATCATCCTCTTGTTTTTCGGCATCCATTGCTGGCGGAGC
This sequence comes from Prevotella sp., assembly GCA_041856205.1. Taxonomy (GTDB): domain Bacteria; phylum Bacteroidota; class Bacteroidia; order Bacteroidales; family Bacteroidaceae; genus Prevotella. The sequence goes on along the minus strand of JBHAFS010000141.1, from coordinate 14,539 downwards.
AACCCCACGAGCAATATCCGTAAGACAGGAAAGAAAGGCAAGGGGTCGCTGTCGCACAATCTCATCACGGCCTTTCTGGTGACCTTCTCCAATCCTCTCATTATCTTTCTGTTCATGGCCAGCTTCGCCCAGTTTGCTTTTGTCATTCCAACTCGTCCGGTAGAGATGACGCTGGGGTATATGAGCATCATCACCGGTGCGCTCATCTGGTGGTTTGGATTGTCGTGGCTGGTCGACAAGGTAAGAGCCAAGTTTGATGTCAACGGCATTCTGATCATCAACAAGATCATCGGCTCTGTGGTTATCATCTTCTCACTTGTGGTGCTCATTGGTACCATCTTCAACCTATACACTTTCCAGTACTAGCTATCGTCCATAAGAATGAGAGCCGGTTGATACTATGTCAGGTCACGGCTGAGCCACACAAGAAAAAGACATTCACCCCAACGTTTTGAAATAGTAAGAATCTCAAAAATGTTTATAGCTCAAGAATTACGCAAAAAGTCGATCGCCGAATATCTGCTCTACATGTGGCAGATGGAAGATTTAATCAGAGCCTACGATTGTTCGCTCTCCAAAATCAGGGCACAATATATCGACAAGTTCCAATATACCGAGGACCAGAAGGAAGACGAGACCGACTGGTTTGGCAACCTCATCAGAATGATGAACGAAGAGGGTTGCCGTGCCAAGGGACACCTGCAGATCAATAAGATTGTGTTGAAGGATTTGGTAGACCTGCACAACCAACTACTCAATTCCAACAAGTTTCCTTTCTACAATGCCGAGTATTACAAGGTGTTGCCATTCATTGTAGAGCTTCGCAACAAGGGCGACAAGGACATCAACGAGATAGAGACCTGCCTCGATGCCCTCTATGGCGTGATGCTGCTGCGCATGAGACAGAAGGAGATTACACCCGAGACCAACCATGCCATCAAGGAAATCACTACCTTCATCGGTATGCTCAGCGACTATTACATCAAGAATAGGGATGAGGGGCTAGACTTTGGAGACGATGAATAATCACTACGGTTGCACCAGATAGGCGTTGGCAACACACGGCTATTGTTCCAACCGCAATCTGACTGCACGACATATTTACAACGAAACATAGACTATTAGGATATGAATATTTTAGTGACAGGGGCCAATGGGCAGCTGGGCAACGAGATGCAGATTGCCAGCAAGAAATCGAAAAAAGACACCTACATCTTCACCGATGTATGCGAAGGTTACCAGAAACTCGATATTACCGACAGTGAAGCCATCAGACTGATGGTGAAAGAACATCAGATTGAATGTATCGTCAACTGTGCGGCATGGACCAACGTCGACAAGGCTGAGACTGCCGGAGACATCGTCGACACTCTTAATGCCAAGGCTCCCGGCTACATGGCAGCCGCCATGAAAGAGGTGGGGGGACTGCTCATCCACATCTCCACCGACTATGTGTTTGGCGCAGAGCCCTATAATACGCCTTGTAAGGAAGACCAACAGGGCACCCCAACAGGTGTGTACGGCCTGACAAAGCTGCATGGCGAGCAGAACATCCAGGCTTCAGGCGCTGACCATATCATCATCCGCACAGCTTGGCTCTACTCTGAGTTTGGGCACAACTTCGTGAAAACCATGCTCAATCTCACCGCTACCAAGCCTCAGCTGAAGGTCGTATTCGATCAGTGCGGCACGCCGACCTACGCCGGCGACCTCGCTGAGGCCATCTTCGACATCATCGAAAACCGGAAGTATGAAGGTAACAGTGGCATCTATCACTACTCCAACGAGGGCGTGACTTCGTGGTACGACTTTACCAAGATGATTGCCGAACTTGCCGGAAACACAGCTTGCGACATACAGCCCTGTCACAGCGACGAATTTCCCTCACCGGTGAAACGCCCCGCCTACAGCGTGCTCGACAAGACCAAGATCAAGCACACTTTCGGCCTTGAGATTCCCTATTGGGTAGACAGTCTGAAGAAATGCGAGTCGGCGTTGCTCGCACAAGGCTAATCCAAAACAACAAGAGCAATCAAAGCATCACATCATGAACGAAATACAAAGAAGAAGAACATTTGCCATCATCTCCCACCCCGATGCCGGTAAGACGACATTGACTGAGAAATTCCTGCTCTTCGGTGGACAAATCCAAGTGGCAGGGGCCGTCAAGAGCAACAAGATCCGCAAGACAGCCACCTCCGACTGGATGGACATCGAAAAGCAACGTGGTATCTCGGTTTCGACCTCGGTGATGGAGTTCGACTATCTCCCCGATGGAGAAGAGGGCGACCCCTACAAGGTGAACATCCTCGACACACCCGGTCACCAGGACTTTGCCGAAGACACTTACCGCACGTTGACAGCTGTCGACTCGGCCATCATTGTTGTCGACTCTGCCAAAGGTGTGGAGGCCCAGACACGTAAGCTCATGGAGGTGTGCCGTATGCGCAACACGCCGGTCATCATCTTTATCAACAAGATGGACCGCGAGGGACGCGACCCCTTTGATGTGTTGGATGAACTCGAAGAGGAGTTGAAAATCAAGGTACGCCCGCTATCCTGGCCCATCGGTCAGGGACTGAAGTTCAAGGGAGTGTACAACATCTATGAACAGCAGCTTAACCTCTTTACCCCCAACAAGCAACGCGTAACCGAGAAGGTCACAGTAGATATCCAGTCGGAAGACCTGGACAAGCATGTGGGTGAGCATGAGGCTGCTCACCTTCGCGACGACCTGGAACTGGTAGACGGTGTCTACCCTGCCTTTGACGTTGAAGAATATCGTGCAGCCGAAGTGGCACCGGTGTTCTTTGGCTCCGCACTCAACAATTTTGGCGTGCAGGAACTTCTCAACTGCTTTGTGGAGATTGCCCCCAGTCCCAAACCCACCCAGGCCGAGGAACATCTTGTAGAGCCTACCGACTCAAAGTTCACCGGTTTCGTGTTCAAGATCACAGCCAACATCGACCCCAACCATCGCTCTTGCATCGCTTTCTGCAAGGTGTGCTCTGGAAGGTTCGTACGCAATCAGCCTTACTATCATGTCAGACTGGGCAAAACCGTGCGATTCTCCTCCCCCACTCAGTTCATGGCCCAGCGCAAGAGCACGGTCGACGAAGCCTACCCCGGTGACATCGTTGGCCTGCCCGACAACGGCATCTTCAAGATTGGCGACACGCTGACCGAGGGCGAGCAGCTCCATTTCCGTGGTCTGCCATCGTTCTCTCCTGAATTGTTCAAGTATATCGAGAACGACGACCCCATGAAATCAAAACAATTTGCCAAGGGACTGGAGCAGCTGATGAACGAAGGCGTTGCCCAGCTATTCGTCAACCAGTTCAACAACCGACGCGTGGTGGGTACTGTGGGACAGTTGCAGTTTGAGGTGATACAATACCGCCTGGAGCATGAGTACAACGCCAAATGCCGTTGGGAACCTGTGCATCTGTATAAGGCCTGCTGGATTGAGGCCGATGATAAGGAAGAACTTGAAAACTTCAAGAAGCGCAAATACCAGTATATGGCCAAGGACATTGAGGGCCGCGATGTGTTCCTGGCTGACTCAGGCTATGTGCTCAGCATGGCTCAGGAAGATTTCAAGCACATTAAATTCCACTTTACTTCTGAATTTTAGAAATAAAGATGACCGAAGAGCCGACCAAGGGAAAAACATCTGCGCAAGCAGCCAACACAGGTATTCACTTATCAAGTCCAGAGGGAAATACGGACAACAATCCTGATGCCGTTCAAGAGCAGGTATCAGTCCCTTGGTATGCGCTTCGATTGTTTACTAATCGACAGGAAGAAGTTGCCACAGCCCTGAAAGGCAAAGGGCTAGAGATCTTCGTCCCGATGGAGTATGCCGATATCGAAGATCGAAACCATCATCGCAAGCACGTGTTGCGCCCCGTTGTGCGCAACCTGCTGTTTATCAAGAAAACAAAAGAAGAAAAGGATATCAGATCGCTCTTGTCTGATATCCCCTACAAAATGTCGGTCATCCGCAAGGATGCCACTTCAATGGAATACTACGAAATACCGGGGAGACAGATGTTTGAGTTTCAAACCATGTGTAACCCCGACCTCCTCATGAAGAAATACTTGAGTGAAGAGCAGGCGAAGCTCAAAGTGGGCACGCCTGTCCTGGTCACTCATGGTCCTCTGAAAGGCTTGAAAGGAAAGCTGGTCAGATCCAACAAGAAATATTACTTGCTCAAGGAAGTACCCGGCATGGGCGTCATGCTGCAGGTGACCCGCTGGTGTTGCAAGGCACTAGAGCTCTAGCCAGTTCTCCAGTATCTTCCTACCCTGAGGCGTGAGCACACTCTCAGGATGGAACTGTATGCCATGGATGTTGTAGTTGCGATGCTTCAACCCCATAATCTGACCATCGTCCGACACCGCCGTCACCTCCAGACATGCAGGAAAACCTGTACGGTCTACCACCCAGCTGTGGTAACGGCCCATCATCAGTCGCTTGGGGAGCCCCTCAAAGATGGCATCGTTGCCAAACTGCGTTCCCTCTGTAGCTACGCCATGGTAAACATCTGACAGGTTGGTCAGCTTGGCACCAAACACCTCACCGATAGCCTGATGACCCAGACACACGCCCAGCATGGGCTTGCGACCGGCATAGGCCTTGATCACATTGAGCAGCAGCCCGGCCTCTGACGGGATGCCGGGGCCGGGGCTGAGAATGATCTTGTCGAATGGATCTAGCTGCCCCAATGTGAACTGGTCATTGCGATATACCTCCACCTCAGCCCCCAACGACTTCACGAGATGGGCCAGGTTATAGGTGAAACTGTCATAATTGTCTATAAGTACGATCTTCATAATTGTCCTGCTATCTTAATGGCCTTGACGAGGGCGCCCAGTTTGTTGTTGCTCTCCTCAAGTTCATATTCGTCATTACTCTTTGCCACCACTCCCGAACCAGCCTGGAACCACAGTTCACCATTACGACTGATAAACGTGCGGATGACAATGGCCTGGTTGAGATTGCCATTCAGTCCGATGAAACCTATACAGCCACCATAGGCACCACGGTTATGAGGCTCCATCTCAGTGATAAGCTGCATAGCCCTCACCTTGGGTGCGCCCGACAATGTGCCGGCCGGGAATGTATCGAAGAAGGCCTTGATATGGTCGGCGTGGGTATCGAGTGTGCCGCTAACCCTGCTGACCAGATGGATGACATGGCTATAAAACTGCATATCCTTATAGAAATCTACTTTTACGTCATGGCAGTTGCGGCTCAGGTCATTGCGGGCCAGATCCACCAACATCACATGCTCTGCGTTCTCCTTGGGGTCGTTGCGCAAAAACTCAGCGTGCTGCCTGTCAAGGTCGCGGTTGCCTGTGCGCTTGGTAGTGCCGGCAATGGGGTCGATAAAAGCCTGGTCGCCCTCAATGCGGTTGTGTGTCTCAGGACTGCTTCCAAAGATGCGGAAGCCGCCAAAGTCGAAATAGAACAGATAGGGTGAAGGGTTGATGGAACGCAATGCCCGATAGAGCTTGAAGTCGTCGCCCTCATATTTCTGTACAAAGCGGCGTGAGATGACAATCTGGAAGACATCCCCCCTGAGACAGTGCTTCACACACTGGCGAATGTTGGCCTTGTGCTCCTCATCAGTAAGGGTTGACGTTGTCTCACCAATGGCCTTGAAGCCATAGGGCTGCACATTGCCTTTGTTCATGGCCTTCTCGATCTCGACCAACTGCATCTCTCCATCTCCATTGCCGGCAGAAAGAGTGACCAACGTCACGTTGTTATTGTAATGGTCGAACACAATGAGGTCACGATACATGATATAATAGATATCGGGGGCATCGTTCTTCTCCATCGTGGTGTCTTTCACCTCGATGTTCTCGAAATACCTCACCGCATTGAAGGAGGTAAAGCCATAGAGCCCACAAAAGCCCGCACATTCGCCCTCAACCTCAAAAGCCTTTAGAAAACGATTGAAGGCCTCGGCAATCTTAAGCTTTGCGGCCTCACCCTTACGGGGTCCAGTCTCCGGCAACACCTCTTCTTTTGTGGTGCCGTCGGGAAAGGTCATGATCACCTTGCCATGACTCACGGCAATGGATGCCATGGGGCGGATGCCGATAAACGACCGGGCATTGTCAGTGCCGTGATAGTCGGAACTCTCCATCAGCGCCGACTGCGGGTAGACATCGCGCAACCTCATATACACGCCCACGGGCGTGTGCAGGTCGGCGAGGATGGTCTTCACCGCTGTTTGATATTTAAAAGTCTCCATATTCCTTTGCCAGTTTCTTGTTGTTCAAATAGGTCTGCACATCCTTGTCGCCACGTCCCGAGACGGTGAGCACAACAACATCGTCGGGCTTGAATGTCAGTTTCTTGAGGGCGGCCAGGGCATGGGCACTCTCTATGGCCGGGATGATGCCTTCCATGCGCGTGAGCTCGTAGCCCGCATAGATGGCCTCTTCGTCGGTCACGGCAAGCACCTGCTCGCGCTTGGTCTCGGCCAGATAGGCATGCATGGGCCCAATACCCGGATAATCAAGGCCGGCAGAAATGGTGAAAGCCTCCTCGATCTGACCGTCCTCGGTCTGCATCACCAGCGTGCGCGCACCGTGCAGGATGCCCTCCGTGCCGCAATGGATGGTAGCAGCGGTGTAGTTGGTATCCACGCCGTGACCAGCAGCCTCGGCCAGCACAATCTTCACACGCTCATCGTCCACATAGTGGTAGATAGTACCTGCGGCATTCGAACCACCACCGACGCAAGCAATAAGAATGTCGGGGTAGTTGCGCCCTACTTTCTCTTCGAGCTGCCATTTAATCTCCTCAGAGATGATGCTCTGCATCTTTGCCACGATGTCGGGATAAGGATGCGGCCCCATGGTAGAGCCTACGATGTAGAAGGTATCCTGTGGGTGGCAGCACCAGTCGCGTATGGCCTCCGAGCAAGCATCGCTCAGCGTCATGTTTCCAGTGGTAACAGGGTGTACTGTTGCTCCCAGCATGCGCATTCGCTCCACGTTGGTATGCTGCCGCTCCACATCGGTCTTGCCCATGAAGATCTCGCACTTCATGTTCATCAGCGCGCACACCGTAGCGGTGGCCACACCATGCTGTCCGGCACCGGTCTCGGCAATGATGCGTGTCTTGCCCATCTTCTTGGCCATCAGGATCTGCCCCACGGTATTGTTGATCTTGTGGGCGCCAGTATGGTTCAGGTCCTCACGCTTGAGATAAAGCTGGCAGCCATATTTCTCGCTCATGCGCTTGGCATAATAGAGTGGTGACGGCCTGCCCACATAGTCCCTGAGCAGCGCCTCGTATTCCTGCTTGAAAGCTGCAGTCTGAATGATGGGCAGATAGGCATCCTGCAAGTCATGCACACATTTATATAATATCTCCGGAACGTAGGCACCGCCAAACCGTCCGTAGAATCCTTCCACCGAAGGGTCAAGTTCTTTCTTATCCATTGTCGTCTCTTTCTGTTTTAGCTTTTTGTCCACTATTATTTCTTCAAGGCTTCATACAACGCGTCGATGGCCTTATCCGCATCACGTGCCTCGTTGAGCAGCGTCACGAACTTGCTGCCGATGATGGCGCCAGCGGCATTGCTATGCGCACTCTCCAGGGTCTGCTTGTTGCTGATACCGAAGCCAATCATGCGAGGGTTGCGCAGGTTCATGGCGTTGATATGCTCAAAATATGCCACCTTGGCCTCGTCGAAACTTTGCTGGGCGCCGGTGATACTTGCCGAGCTGACCATATACACGAAACCGTCGGTATGGTCGTCGATGAACCTAATACGCTCTTCGCTGGTCTCGGGTGTGATCATCATGATGACGCGCACGTCATACTTGTCGGCCAGCGGCTTCACCTGTTCCAGATAGTCTTTAAAAGGCAGGTCGGGAATGATGCAGCCACTCGCACCACTCTCCACACAACGCTGGAAGAACCGTTCCAGCCCATAGTGCATGATGACATTCAAGTAGCCCATCATGACCAGAGGAATCGTCACCTGCTCTTTGATGTCCTGCAGCTGAGCAAAGAGCTTGTCGAGCGTCATGCCATTTTTCAGAGCCCGAGTGCCAGCACTCTGTATCACCGGACCGTCGGCCAGGGGATCGCTGAAAGGGATTCCCACCTCTATCATATCGATGCCGCGACGCTGAAGCGTCAGGATGACATCACCTGTCATGTCCAGTTCTGGACATCCTGCGCAGAAATACAACGACAATAACTTTCGGTCGCCTCGTTCTGCGAATAGTGTATTGATTTTATTCATCTCTCTTGTTTGATTCATCATGCAAGTCGATGGTTTCCTCCTCACGCCATCGCCATGCCACTGTTATCTGATTTGTTGTATGAAGCTGCGCAACCGTTGTACATCTTTCACACCCGGGGCAGTCTCAAACCTACTATTGAGGTCTATACCCATGAATTGCGGATGGCTGAATGCCTTCACTTTCTCCACGTCGTCAGGACCGATGCCACCGCTCAGCAGGAATGGTGTCTTTCCGTCGTAGGCGTCGAGCACCTGCCAGGCAAACTGCTCACCACTTCCACCTATGGTATCGCATTTGGTATCGAAGAGCAGCAGGTCGGCAATGCCCTCATAGGCTTTGTATTTCATCACATCTTCTTTGCTGCTCACGCTCAGCACCTTGATGATCTTGATGCCGGGAGCAATGTCGGGTATGAGTGTGCGCTTGAGGTTCTCGATCATCACCGGCCGCTCCTGTCCGTGAAGCTGCACGTAGTCCAATGCGTAATTATAGACATACGACACGATGGTCTGTGGCATCTCGTCTACAAACACCCCCACCCGCTTGGGCTTCGCAGTCGACACTGGTGCCTGCTGGCCAGTAACAGCTCGCCGATAGCGTTCCTCACTATAGTCGGGGATGATTCCGGCCTGCGACGAGATCATCTGCACAAAACGCGGGCTTTTAGGCCAGAAAATAAAGCCCATCAAGTCCACTCCCAACGCCGCCACCTCACGAATATTCTCGGCATCGCGCATGCCACACACTTTCACTATCATAATGATGCAATAAACTTTGATAATTCCTGGCCTGGATCATCGGCTCTCATGAAATGCTCTCCCATGAGAAAGCCCCTGAAACCAGCCTGTCGCAACAGTCTCACAGTCGAGGGGTTGCCGATGCCGCTTTCGCTCACCGCACATACCCCTTTAGGTAATAACTCGACCATGCGGAAACTATTGTCTACATCGGTGACAAAAGTCCCCAAGTTACGGTTATTGATGCCATACATGTCAGGCTCCAACTGTGCATATTCGAAGTCGCGCTCACCGTGCATCTCGAGCAGCACCTCCATGCCCAGCTCATGGGCCGTATGCATCAGGGTGCCACAAGCCTCGTAGGTCAGGTCGGCGGCAATGAGCAACACGGCAGATGCCCCGCAGAAGCGAGCCTGGAACAACTGGTACTCGTCGATGACGAAGTTCTTATATAATATAGGTACAGTCACCCCCGATAGTCTGGCCTCTTGCACAAACTCGTCGTAACCACCAAAATAGTCGGTATCGGTGAGTATGCTCAAAGCCGTAGCACCGTTCTGCTGATAGCTGAGTGGAATGACACTGGCCTTGCCCTCGCGCTTGATCCATCCCTTGCTGGGCGACCTACGCTTGAACTCGGCAATGATGCCAGTCGGGGAACTGAGCAGGGCCTGCTGCATCGAGACCGGTGAATGTTCTTCGTGCTTCATGAGCTCTTCCACCAGTCCATAAAGCCGTTGGGGTGAAACAAACTGCTTGCGCTCGTCAATCTCGACCCTTTTGTGCGCTACGATTTCTTCCAGAATATCCATAATACTCGTTGATTGTTGCTTATTATATCAAATAGGTATGCCTTGGCCTACTGGTTCAGTTCCACAAACTTTTTGAAGGTCCTGAGTGCGCTTCCACTGTCGATACTCTCGCGTGCGATGTCGATGCACTCTTCGATAGACTTCCTCCCTTTCTCCAGAATCTGTATGCCAAAGGCCGCATTGGCCAGCACTATGTTTTTCTGAGCCGGCAGAGCGGTGTTGCTCAGTACGTTGTCGAAAATTTGTGCCGCCTGCTCTTCGGTGGCTCCGCCCACCACCTCCTCGGGTTTGGCCAAGTCGAAGCCCAGGTCGGAGGGTTTGAAGATACGCTCATAGTGGTTGGTGGTCACCTTGAAGTCGCTGGTGAGTGAGATCTCGTCGTAGCCATCAATACTGTTGACGATGCCATAGTCGATGCCGATCTTCTGGTACACCTGATGATACAGACGCATCTGGTCGAGGTTGGCCACGCCGAGCAGCTGACATTGCGGCTGCGAAGGGTTGATGATGGGCCCCAACAGATTAAAAAATGTGGGAAATGGCAGGGCACGGCGAATGGCACCTACAAACTTCATGGCCTTGGCAAACAACTGGGCGTGTAGATAGACGATGCCACATTCGTTGAGCGAGCGGTTCAGCTTGTCGATGTCGTCGGTAAACATGGCGCCGTGGTTCTTGATGACATTCGAGGCCCCACTCACACTCGTTGCCGAGAAGTTGCCGTGCTTGGCCACTTTGTAGCCAGCACCTGCAATGACAAAGCTAGATGTGGTGGAAATGTTGAACGTGTTCTTTCGGTCGCCTCCCGTGCCCACAACGTCGATATAGCGGTCGCAGTCGAGGGGCACAGCGATGCCGGTCTTGAGGATTCCGTCGCGAAAGCCAAGCAGCTCGTCTACGGTGATGCCGCGCATTTGTATGCACGAGAGCAATGCTGTTATCTCTGGATCAGAGAGCTCGCCCTGGGTAATGGCAATGAGCAGCTGCTCTGTCTCTTCACGCCTCAGCTCCTCGTGATTGAGGAGACGATTGAAAATTCCTTTAGTATCCATAAGCTTGTATGTTTAATGTTGTGTATTCTGAAAATGAAAAAGAGGCCTGTCGTAAGAACGGCAGGCCTCTTTGTATCTTTACTCTGAAAAAGTATCTACACGGCTTCTCGACTCACGACTTGTTCAATCTTGAGTTACGCCACCACCAATATGCAGATACTTGATTCATCATTGTTGTTCTATTTTTAAATCACTTGCAAAGTTAAACGTATTATTTTATTCTGCAAACTTTTTGCTCGAAAATATATCTTTTCAATAGCATTTTAACATTTTATTTCATCTACTCCATCTCCAAACTGGCCCAGATGAAGGGTCCCACGCCCTTGGCATCGTTGTCGCGGATAGGCTCGCTCATGTAGTATTCGAATGAGCCGTCACGTCTGAAGTCGGGCTTCTTGACATACGGACCGGGTGCCGGCCCCAAGCCACTCACCGAACAACATTTGGTGAGCGAGATGGTCTTATCGGGGTTCACTTTGATGAATTGCTTGAGTATGCCATTGTAGGCCTTGATGCCTGCCTCCTGGAAACTCTTGTCGAGATAGCCCAAGCGATAGCCTTTGAGCAGACAGTAGGCAAACATCGACGAGCAGGTAGCCTCCAGGTAGTTCTTGGGGTCTTTGACATCCATTACGTCATACCATACCCCAGTGTCCTTGTCCTGGTATTTCACAACCTGTGTCATGGCCTTTTTCAACAGAGCAACCACTTCGCCACGACGGGCATAGTCTTGTGGAAGGGCGTCGAGCACCTCGATCATGGCCATGGTGTACCAGCCCAGTGCCCTACCCCATGTGTGGCGGCTCTGACCGGTGGTCTTGTCGGCCCAGAAGGCCGTGTGCGTCTCATCCCAGGCATGCTTCCACAGGCCGGTCTGCTCGTCGAAGGTACGCTTGTCGGTCTTCACAATCTGGTCGACGGCATCGTTCCAGTATTTCTTCTCTGCCTTCTTCTGGCCTTTCAGCATAGGTGCAGCCAGGGTGTAGTAAGGCAGTCCCATGAAGATACCGTCGAGCCATACCTGGTTGGCATAGATGGCCTTGTGCCACCACACGCCCTCCTGGGTGCGCGGTTGGTTCTCCAGCTGCTTGAAGAGCGTCTTGAGGGCCTTCAGCAGATTGTCCTTGGGCGCAATCTGATACATGCGATAGATAAACTTGGCCGTGCGCACGTTGTCGAGATTGAAGTCTTTATAGTCGTAGCCCGTAATGTTACCCTTGTCGTCGATCATCTTTTCGGCATATTCATTGAGGTAGGCCAGGATCTTGGGGTCTTTGTAGCGCAGGTAGGTGTCGAGCATGCCTTCGAGCTCGATACCCATCACATAACTCCACTTGGGATTGGTCGAGAAATCAAGCAGGTAGCTCTTGGGCACACGCTGCATCTCCGATGCCGTAAGCCACTCCGAGTAATTGACATAGGGCCTGCTGACCTCATCGAGCACCAGCGAGCCATTGACTGTGAGGTTGTCGAACCTGATGTTGCGTGTCTTGCCGGTGATGCTCACGGGCGCCTTGCTCACACCATTGAAGTGGCAGTTCTTGACCGTTACGTCATATACGTTCTCAATGTTGTTCAGACCGATAATCTGCACACCATACTTGCTCTCGTTGCTGGTCACATTCTCCATATATACCTTGCGCACGGTAGGCTCGAAACCACGATAGCACACCTCGTTGGGCTCATAGTCGAGGTTGATGCGCAGCACAGCCTCGTTGCATTGTCCCACGGTGACATTGCGCATATTGATGTTCTCGATGACGCCACCCCGGCAGTTGTTAGTCTTGATGCGCAGCACGCGGTCGAGGTTGGGCGAATCCATGTAACAGTTCTCGGCAAACACGTTGCGACATCCGCCCGAGATCTCTGAGCCGATCACTACGCCACCATGACCGTCCTTCATCTTACAGTTGCGGATGATGATATTCTCGGAGGGCTGATTCCAGAGTCGGCCATCGTTGTTGCGTCCACTCTTGATGGCGATGCAGTCGTCGCCCGTGTCAAAGGTACTGTTCTGTATCAGCACGTTTTGGCAGGCCTCGGGGTCACACCCGTCGCCGTTGGGACCGGCGTTGTAAACATACACGCCGTCCACGGTAATGTTTTTCGACAACAGAGGGTGAATCACCCAGAAGGGCGAGTTCATCAGACGCACATCTTTCACCAGCACGCCATCGCACTCGTTGAAGTTGACCAGCTGCGGACGAAGTCCCTGTCCCATGCCAAATTTACGCTCATCCACAGGCACGTCGTCCTCGGCATATTTCAGCAGGCGGGCCCTGGAGCCCAGCTTCTGCGACTCAGTGGTCTTGCCCTCCACGTAACCGAAGCGCGGTGCTCCACACCATGGCCACCACGTCTCGTTGCTGCCGTTTCCGTCAACGGTACCCTTACCAGTGAGGGCCACGTCTTTGGCCTGATAGGCATAGATACAAGGCGAATAGTTCCAGCAGCCCAGTCCTTCCCATGAGGTCTTCACCAGAGGATAGAGCTTGGGCTCGAAGGCAAACTTCAATGTTGCGCCCTCCTCTACCACCAGGTTCACGCCGCTCTGCAGACGCAGTGCGCCCGTGAGCCACGTGCCACGAGGCACCACCACACGTCCGCCGCCACGCTTCGAACAGGTGGCAATGGCAGCGTTGATGGCCTTTTGGTTACGCGCAGCCGAGGCGGTCTCTGATGCGCCAAACTTGGTAATGACAAATTCACGATCGGCAAACTGAGGCAGACGAATGCTCTGTTCAATCTGTTTGTACTGAGCCTCGTTCCAACTCTGTGCAGATGCCAGCAGCGGCAATAGCAGTGCTACCAGCAAGGTCGATAGATATCTCATAGCTTATTAAATATAATGATTATTTTGATTCCTTTAGCCATTAGTCTTTCAAAAAAGGCAGGTCTACAGTCTTCACAGACAAGACCTGTCAGCATTACTACTAAACAATGCAGAGCAGCGCATAGCACACCCTGCCTTATTTTTATTGCACAAAGATAACTATATTTCTGGCAATTCTGCCTAGCAAAAGTGTTAAAAAATAGAATTTCCTTCATGAATATTTGCATTATTCAGAAAGAAAGCATATATTTGCTTCAGTTTTTCGCTGATTTCGCGATTTTTTTGTAGCGAAATCATCCCTCGAGGTTGGTAGCATCCTGCACCAACCTCTTTTTCGGCTCTTTCGACAGCTTAACTTTCACCTATCTTGAGGGCTTGAAGTAGGTGCTGCATCAACTTGAAACGGCATGTAGCCCGACTCGAGATATCACACACATGAGTCGAATATGCTTACATTTGCCCCTATTTCATCAATGACAGGAGCCGAAGCCCCCATGCTTCCAAGGCTTGGTGGACTTAGTGACCAGGCTATCTCGTTAGACCGTTTTCCAGTCCATAAGGCTATCTACATTCATTGATGCTGTTCGAACAGCCAGTCGCGAATGTCCTCAAACCCATAGGCCACCCGCCAGGTGCCATTGTGCCAGCCACCCTGCAACTGGCTGAACCGGATAGCGGCATCCTGTGCCCGCAGGCTCGCTATCTCCTGCGTAACCATTCAATTTAGGCCGTCCTGTAATCAAACAAAAAATCCCGAGGTTATTCTCGGGATTTTTTGTATTGATACGGCAGAAGTTGTATAATCTGCTCTTCATCCATATCATCATT
>JBHAFS010000140.1:0-56114 GCA_041856205.1 Prevotella sp. | reverse complement strand
ATGAATCCTCCGCTCGCCTTCGGCGAATCTCAGAATATATGAGAATGTAGCCATACGCGGCTTGCTCATCGCAAAATATGGGCATGGGCCTCGCCAGCGAGTCCTGTCTCAGAATATCTAGCCAGCGGGAATGTTATCGGGTGGTAAGCCTAAGAAAACCTTACGAAATAAGTATGTTAAAAACACAAGAATATGATGTGAGCCAGAATAACGTAACAAGCTGGGGCGACAGGTGTTGGAATGTTCCGATTCAAAATAACGTAGCAGATTCAAGGTTGACACTCTACTTTATGTATTCATCATTCTTCGATTATATATATCAACATTCTTCGACTATATATAAGGTGGAAAAGGAGTCACACAACAACAATGATGCAGAAACCATGCTCAAGAGAGGCAGATATCAACACGCTGTCTCACAACTTGAAGTGTCATAGCCCATGGGCCGGGAAGGCCATTAGGGTGCAGATCTTTTTTATTTATTTAATTTTCGTTAATGATTTGCATCATATTTTTATAAATATATTATCTTTGTCAGAAAGAAGCATGCACGTGTGGGCCAACAGGCCCTTTGGCAAGCATCTGAGTATCCTGCCGGTTTGTTGGCCAGATAGATGCAGGTCATTCGGTAATGGGCCGCAGACCTATAAACTAGACCACTGCAAGCCCAACTGCCGAGGCTCCATGACCGAATACGATTACTATTACACTTGATTCAACCACACAAAGGCTTGCGGCGCCAGTGCCTGCATGCAAAGTTGCTGTAGGAGTACGGCACGAAAGGGCGGTACATATCATTATTCTCTATTTTACATATTTAACACATTAAACGTATTGATTTATGAGAAAATTTTTACTTAAAAATCATTTATCAGCCATTGCTGCAGTGTTCGCCCTGTGCCTGCTGCCTTCGGCAGCAGGCGCTGCCACCACCTATGCCCTGAAGGTAGCAGGCGTGGATGTGACAAGTGACAACTGTAACGACCTGAGCGTCATCACGGGTGTCACTGGCACCGTGAAGTATGACGATGCCACCAAGACCCTCACGCTCCAGGATGCCACCATCAACTCAGCCGATGACGATGGTATCAATTCTAAAATCGATGGACTGAAGATTCAGGTCAACGGCTCAAACACCATCAGTGCGTATTATGACGCTATCGGACTTTACGCCAACGGCACCATCACCGGCACAGGTACTCTCAACCTGTCGACTGCGAAGTATAGCGCCATCTATGTGGAGAAAGTGGATGTCACCATCGACGGATGTACCATCATTGGCAAAGGTGGATACGGTATCGCCGGCTACGACGGTTCGAGCGAGGACGTGACCATCAGCAATGCTACGGTTACGATGGAGGGCACAAGTGGCTCTGTCGCTGATGTGAAGAGCCTCACCCTCAATGGCTGCTTCATCTCAAAGCCTGTTGGAGCTACCTTCAACAGCGTGCTTTGCGCTGTAGTGGGAGCCGATGGCAACAAGGTGAGGACTCAGGTGCAGATCGAGCCCACCGTAAGCTACGACCTCAAGGTAGGCGGTGTCACCGTGACCAACGCCAACAGCGCCGACCTTTCTACCGTTGCAGGTGTTACTGCCGGTACCATTTCTTACGACAATGCTACCAAGACACTCACCTTCAAAGATGTAACCTTCGATGCCGGTGACGAAGACAACATTGAGAATTCCATAGATGGCCTCATTGTCAACGTAGTAGGCACCAACACCTTTAAGTCGACCACCGATGCACTCTGGGTGCTTAAGCCAATCACCATTTCCGGCAATGGCACGCTCAACATTAATAGCAGCAACGGCTCAGGCATCTATGTCGAGAAGACCGACCTCACGGTAGACGGCTGTACCCTCAATGTCACAAGTACGAAATGGGGTATTTGTGGTTACGATGGCTCTACCGAAGATATCGTCATCAACAATGCCGATGTCACCGCCACAGGCACCCAGTATGGTTCTATCATCGACGTCAAGTCGCTCACACTCACCGGCTGCTCCATCACATCCCCATCAGGCGCAACCTTCAACAGCAGCCTGAGTGCATTGGTGGGTGCTGACGGCAACAAACTGAAGACAAAGGTGGTGATCACCCGCAACACCGCTGACGGCATCCTTGGCCTCCATGCAGACGATGCCGCCACGCAGCCGAACATCTACAACCTGCAAGGCGTGAAGATGAGCCAGCCGCTGAACAGCCTGCCCAAGGGCATCTACATTGTCAATGGCAAGAAAATGATCAAGAAGTGATAGCAGGATGGCAGACTGACCGCGTCTGCCATCCTTATCCCTCAGAAGGTAACGGCATAACAGCCCATCCTACCTGCACCAAACAAGCCCAGACCCTCTCCCACCCTCCCGACGAGGTATGGGAGAGGGTTGTTTGTTGTTAAAACATGGGGCCTCCCCCAATATCCTTGACGAGAGGCAAGAGAAATGGCCAGAGAGTATGTGCGTTGGTATGACCTGAAGCGTACCCATAAACTGGCGGAAGATGTCACGAAGTACAATGAAGACGGCGTGACCGATGCCATGGTGAAAGGCAGCGACGGCAAGTACAGAATTCTTAGGCCCATCCCACAAGATGCCATCGGCAAAAACCACGGTAAGGTATTGCAAAATCCAGGCTATTGACACTGGCCCATAGACGTTATATATGCAAAGGGGATATGCTTCGTGATGAAGCATATCCCCTTGTTGATGCCCTCAGCTTCAAGGCAAGCACGGCCTGCAGCACGCCCGGCATGAGGCCATGCTGAAAGGCGATTGCCTTGTGAGCAATCGCCTTGGAGGTTTATTTCAAGACCTTAACGGTCTTCTTGCTGCCATCAGCCCCGATAACCTGCTTGATGTACAGACCCTTTGTGGGGTTGTCTACACGTCGGCCAGAGAGGTCGTAGTAGGTCACTTTACCGGTAGCAGTAGCCGAAGCAGAGTTGATACCCGTAGAAGTCGAGGTTTTATTGGTGAAGTCGTAATACACGATGGCAGACCGCTTCTCTTGGCCACCACCCATGTACACGCTCTGAATACCGATGCGCTCCGCATCTGCCGTATAAAAAGCAAGAGCATGACGGCCGTTACCGGTAATCCAGTATTCGAAGTCGTCATTATCATCATACTCATAGGGTAGGTTGGTCACGTTTGCATCAAGACTTCCATATACCTCCGGTGTAAACACATAAGGCTCAGTTGAATCGTCAATATATACGTTGAGGTACAGCTTGGCCAAATCGAGCAGATCGCCGTTGACATCATAATAAGGCTGATAATAACGAATCAAACCGTAGCCATAAGATTCATCGTAAGGATCTTGGTCGTATTCGCCAGTCTCACCCTTGATAAATGTCGGGTCAGCCGGAACAGCCACCGTGTTGGGTGCTATGATCCAATCGGGAGAGATATATGTACGGTTGAAACGAACGTTAATGTTTTTCACATCCTGCGCTTCAGAGAGCAGAGCTGCTGTATTGCCGACAGGACGGAGCGTATCGCCGTTCTCGCTGTAGGTGAGCGCGAGGCTGTCGAGTGCCGTGAATTGATACGAAGTCTGCAAAGTACCATTATAAACACCATTGGTGGCTTTATAGCTTGCAGCCATGAAATACAGGTTGTATCTCATCTGCTGCTTGCTTGGGAAAATAGCCGTAGTGCCATCCCATCTACCCTTGATCCAGTCGCCCTCAGCCGTAATGTCCATATAAACATCCGACCCTACGAAGGCTAGCTTCGTACTAGATACGCCAATGACGTAGTTGGAACGGTTATACACATACACAAAATCCTTGTAGGTAGCCCCATCAGGAACGGTGACCTGTGCCGTAGCAGAAAAGCAAGCCAGAACGGCAAACAACAAAAAGGTAAATCTTCTCATAAAAGTTTTTTATTAATTGATTACTATAGATATAAAAAAACACTAGAAATCTTTATTCTACCACCACCTTGAAGGTATTGCCGTCGGATGTGCGAACAATGTTGATACCCTTCTGAGGCTTAGACAGCTGCTTGCCATCGATGGTATAGTACCGCTTGGTAACAGTCATTGCATCGTCTTTCTGAATGTCTTTGATACCCGTTGAGGTATAAAGTTTCACCGGCACGATGTTAGAGTTGACGATCTTGCGCGTATCATTGTCAACCACGGCAACGATGGCATAGAGCTTGTCTTTGCGCTGAATGACCTTGTTGTCGGCCAGATTAAACTTATATGAATGTTCCACCGGCTGACCGCCTACCAGCTGTGCAGGAAGACTGCCTTCGATGCCGGCATTGTGAATCCAGATTCTCTGTAGAGAGCCGTTAGCGGTGTACTCCACCTGCTCGATGGGCTCCTCTGACCATGCTATGGCCACATCAGTATATTCTACCCCACTTACTACATCATCGCCCTCGGTGTACATCTTCAAATCTTCGTCAGGGTACGAATTGGTAGCACCGCGAAGAGAGTTGACCTGTCCCCATTCGGGGCCTGTGCCCGACAGGCTGTCGGCAGTGAGGATGTAGGTCAGACGATAATTGGCGGTCATGTCGTAAGCAGCAGAGGTGAACGAGCGAACCTCGATTTGGGTCTGGGCCTCGTCTGTGAAAGATGCAGTGAGGTCGATTCCTACAGGTGTGAACTGATCGCGTACAGCCTCCCACACCTTGTCGAAATGGAAGCCTAACATCTCGAATCCCAGGAAGGGGTCGGTCTCTACGTCGCGGTTGAGATAGGCGATGGGGAAGCCCGTCACACGATTAGAATAAACATAACCGAAGTCCATCGGGTCTGCTTCAGTGTACTGGTGGTAGGAAACACCTACGAAATCGTCACCATAGAGCTTACGCATCCTCATCATTCCGACCAGTCCACGTGGGCACCAGCCACATTCGGTACCGGTGTACTCCTCTACCAGAGGGCGATGAACAGGAACAACAGCATAAGCCGTCAGGTCGACAGCCGTTTGCGAGGCCACCTCGTTGTCCACCCCATTCACCTTATTGATTTCGACTGTCAAGGTGTTGGCACCCAAAGTCTGCACAGCCGGGAGTTCGAACGACACCTGCCCCACCTTATTATAATAAGGCCCTACGGTGAGGTCCTGGTGTACCGTGCCCTGTTTCCCCTCCACCTTCCAGGTGTAGTCGATGGATGAGATGCCTTTGTAGCCCTTGTTCAGCACATTGAAGGTATAGGTCTCCGGACGGTTGGTCTGAAGGATCTTCGTAGCCAGCGAGGCAGTGGCCGCATTGGCATAGCCATCAGAGAGCAACACCTGAAGCGCCGAGTTGAAACCTAAGGAAACGGCGCGGGGCTTCCAAGAGGTATAGGTACTTGAAGAACGGAGATAAGACATTTCGGGGTTGGTGCCCTTGATGCCCACTACCGGCTTGCCCGTATAGTCAGAAATATTAAGCGAATAGCCCACATACAGGCCCGTTTCGGGAATGGTGTAGGGCTGCGCAAAATGCACTTCGACGAAGCCGTTGTCGATGCTCCCTATTGTCGTCAGGTCCAGACTGTCCTCCACAATGGAAGCCACGTTCACACCGTTGCTGACCTTCAGAGCGTCGGTGATCCAGCCCGAAATACGCGAGATGCCCTCCAGAGAGTTCACGGGAATACGCACACCCCAAACCTTCATGCCCACAAGGTCGGGATCAGAGAGGTGTACGGCAACGTCATAATTCTCTTTTCTTGTTGAACCGAAAGATGATAAGTTCTGTGATCCGTCATACGCACCATAGAACAGATGATCTTGAGCAAGTCCATCAACGATAGAAAAGAATGCTATCATGACAGATAATAAAAGTCGAGATCTAATCATAATAATAAAATTTGTGAAACAATAATAATATGATTGCAACTGTACATATTATAATTGAACGATGCAAGAAAATTACATATTGTTTAAACAAAATTGACACACAAAAAAAATATCTCCCATAAGGCACCCGGCGGTGGAGGCGCAGAACAATAGTGAATACAGGGTATCTACCTATGCCCATACCGAAATGTTTCCTACACAATAATGTCAAGACCTGCAAGGCACTGACACAACAACAACAGGCTATTTTGATCCATAAGCCCAACTTATCAGAATAAATATTCGTATTTTTTCGGTTAGTTAAGTTATTTTTTGTTACCTTTGCGGCATTAAAATTATCATATTTTAGCTTATGGAAAAATTTACTACGTTATTCAGCTTGTTCATGGCCGTGGGGGCCACGCAGTCAATCCAGGCTCAAACTCCCCTGCCTTATACACAAGCATTCGACAACCCTCAGGCTTTCGCCACATTCACAGCAGTAGATGGAAACAATGATGGTACCACATGGGCCTATGACGACTGGAACTATCAGGCTGCCTGCAACAGAGAAGCATCGAAGGGTGCCAACGACTGGTTTGTGTCGCCCATGTTCCACCTCACCAAAGGCACCCAGTATCAACTGACATTCTCGGCCAAGACCATACAAGACGGCACTACCGAAAATTTCCTCGTAAAACTGGGGACATCTGCCAGCGACACCACCACCTTCTCTAAGATTCTCATCAGCGACGGAAAAGCCAACAACTCGTATTATGCCACCCAAGATACGGCCACTTTCACCGTTGATGCCGACGGCGACTATTACATTGGTTTCCACTACCTGACGGCCCGGCAGACCTACTCCAGCGGACTGGCCATCGACGACATCACGCTGACAGGCAGCCAGGCCCAGACCAAAGCCAATCCGACGACAGTGAACGGCATCACCTTCAGCTACGACCATAGCAGTGGTCTTACCACCCTGAAATGGAAGGCACCCACCACGTTTGCTGATGGCAGTGCCATCACCACGCCCCTGGCTTACACCGTGCGCCGCACAGGAACCACCTCCAACCTCGTTGAGAACTACAGCGGAACCACCTTCCGCGAGCAGGTGACGCTGCGCGACATGCCTGCCAACAGCGTGAAATATGGGCAAGCCCTGCTGCGCTATGCCATCACCGCCACCACCGATGGCAGGACAAGTGCCGCCGCCCTGTCGCCCTTCAAGGTCATCGGCACACCCGACGTGCTACCCTACAGTGAGTCGTTTGCCGATGGCACCCTCAGCCACTTCTGGGGAGAGAGCCACTCGGGCACGGGGCGCTGGGGCGAGATGGGAGTGAACAAGACGTTTGCCCAGGATGAAGACGGCGGGCTGTTCAACTTCACCGCGGCCAAGCCCGACGAGACCAGTCTTGGCTTCTCGGGACTCATCAGCCTCAAGGGAGCGGCCAATCCCGTGCTGTCTTTCTGGTATATGTATATGACCGGCAGTAACGGCAGCCTCGACACCCTGGCCGTGCAGGTAGCCGCCAATGGTGGTGAGTTTGCCACTGTGAAAGAGTTGGAAGTGAACAACACCGAAAGCATGCGACAGTGGAACCACGTAGAACTGCCGCTGGCAGCCTATGCCGGCAGCAACTTCATCCAGGTGGCTTTCCTGATGAAATCGCACACGGGTACCACATGCGTCTATATCGACAACCTGAGCATCTTCAACCAGTCGGCCAACGACCTGGCCATTTCCACCGTCAGCCTGCCGGGCCGACTGCGAACAGACGAGCGCAGGATGGCCGTGGTGAAAGTAGACAACATCGGCACACAGCCGGTAAGCGCCGGTAGCTACCAGGTGGTGATGCTTGCCAATGGCCAGGAGATGGGCCAGGCCAACGGCGTGGACCTGGCCAACGGTGCCTCCACCCAGATCACCATTCCCGTGACGCCCTCTGTGGCACTGACCGGCGACAGCCTCGACTGTCACGCCGAATTACGCTTCACGGCCGACGAGAACCTGAGCAACAATGCCACCACCGCACAGCGCGTGGCCGTAGCCTCTCCTTCCTATCCCGTACCCGGCACGCTCACCGCACAACAAGGCGACGGCACCGTCGTGCTGAACTGGCAACAGCCTGCTGCGCCCAGACCTGCCAGTGTGAAGGTGACCGACAGCTTCGAGACAGCCCCCGACTTCACCATCAGCAACTGGGGCGACTGGACCCTCTACGACGGCTCCGGTCTCAGCGTCTACGGACTGAGCAGTGCCGACTTCCCCAACACGGGGTTGCCACAGGCTTTTACCGTGTTCAACCAGATCGCAGCCAATGCCAGCAGTTCATGGGCGGCCCACACTGGCAATAAAGAGGTCGTCTCGTTCAGTGTCATGGGTGGCACTACCGACCACTGGCTCATCTCTCCAACACTTTCGGGCGAGGAACAGCAGATATCCTTCTACGGCCGCGCATACTCTGGCTCTTTCCCCGAATCTTTCGAGTTTGGCTACTCCACGACATCCGTTGCTCCGACCGACTTCAAGTCTTTGGCTTCCGTAAAGTTGACCAACGACAATGCCTGGAAGGCCTATACCTATACCGTGCCGGCCGGAACCCGCTATTTCGCCGTGCGCGTCACCTCTTATGATGCCTTCGCCATGCTCTTCGACGACTTCACCTTCGTGCCCGACTCTACCGGCAAACAAGACATCACACTGAGCGGATACAACGTATATCGCGACGGAGTGAAGATCACGGCAACGCCCGTGACGACCACCACCCTCACCGATGCAGGCACAACGGGCTCGCACGTCTATCACGTGACGGCCGTTTATGACAAGGGCGAGTCGGTATTGTCGAATGTCGCCATGGTGGGTGTCACCGACAATGTGCTGAAAGTCACCACCGCGGCCGAAGCCAACGACGAAATCTACGACCTGCAAGGCCGCAGGGTAAACCGGCCCATGGCTCCCGGCATTTACATCAAGAATGGCAGGAAATATGTAGCAAAATAAACGCTTTGCTTCATCCATCGAAAGGCTTGCGCTATTGTGCAGGCCTTTTTTTGGCTCTGCCCATATAGTTGAGTGTTTAGCGCAACGCTGCTGACGCAGAGGCTGCACAGGCTTCCCGAAGCGTGGTTCGGCCCAAAGCAGAATCTGTATCGGCTCGAAGCAAACCGTGGTTCTACTCGAAGCAAACCGTGGTTCTACTCGAAGCAAACCGCAGTTCTACTCGAAGCAAACCGTGGTTCTACTCGAAGCAAACCGCAGTTCTACTCGAAGCATGACAGCCCAACGACATTCCCAGCGTGGCATCACGGTGCCCAGGAGGCAGGAAAACTGCCGGGAGGCAGTCTGAAAGCAGGGCACACCATTGGCACGCGCAAGCCCTTTGCTCCTCAACCTTTCACCACCACCCATACCTCGCCATAATCTTTACAAAACAAGCTTTACAATAGTAGACTACCGATAAAAATACATCGTTTAAACATATATTAACTCTCATGATGCCCAAAAGGGAAAGAGTATTGTGTAATTTTGTATTAATAAAGATAAATATTAATAAAGAACATTCGCCAAACCGGGTTGTTTCTTGTATTAGTACATAAATTCATTAAATAAGATAATCATTTTTTGGCTTATGAAGAAATTGATTTTTTCCATTGTTTTCCTGCTTACAGGCTTTTTGGCCTCTATCCACGCACAACTGCCCAGCGTAACCCTCAAGGACATCAACGGCCGCACCGTGCGCACAGACACCCTGAACAACGGTGGCAAGCCTTTCATCATCGACTTCTTTGCCACCTGGTGCCATCCCTGCAACCGCGAGCTTAAGGCCATCCATGAGGTATATGAAGACTGGCAGGCAGAGACGGGCGTCAAATTGTTTGCCGTATCCATAGACCAGGCCCAGAACATCCACAAGGTGAAGCCCATGGTGGAAGAGAACGGATGGGAATACGACGTGCTGCTCGACCCCAACAGCGACCTGAAACGAGCACTGGGCATACAGATGATACCCTACGTGCTGGTGTGCGACGGCAACGGAAACATTGTCTACAAGCACAACGGTTATACCGACGGAGCTGAGAACGAACTGATTGCCAAAGTTAAGGAACTGCTGAAATAACAATGAGAACCAACTTACCCGTACTCGTCTTGCTGGCCATGCTGGCCACCCCCGCCGCCCTGTGGGCACAGAGCCAGGGCCAGGATCGTGACGGCGCGCAGCGCAGGGGCATCACCTTAAGCGGTAGCGTGCAGAGCGACAACCTCATGCCTACCGGGAAGCAAGACGACAAGAGCAACGAAGACTTCAGGTCGAACACTTACATCGACCTGAACGCCATCAGCAAGTATGTAGATGCCGGGCTCCGCCTCGAATATCTGGAGCATCCCCTTCCGGGCTTCGAGAACGACTTCAAGGGCTGGGGCCTACCCTACTTCTACGTCAAGGGCAAGGTCAAGAATGCCGAGCTCACGCTGGGTACCTTCTACGAACAGTTTGGCTCCGGATTCATCCTGCGCACCTACGAGGAGCGGTCGCTGGGCATCGACAACTCGCTGCTGGGCGGCCGACTCGTGGTCAAGCCCCTGAAAGGCGTGCAGGTAAAGGCACTCTCGGGCGTGCAGAGGCGCTACTGGTCGTACAACAAGTCGCTGGTATCGGGCGCCGACCTGGAGCTGAGCCTCGACCAATGGTTCAAGGCCCTGCAAGCCTCTGAGACCTATATCACCCTGGGAGGCAGCTGGGTGAACAAACACGAGAAGGCCAGCCACGACGTGATCTATGCCGACCCCACCCACCAGCTGGTGCTTCCCGAGAACGTCAACGCCTGGGATGCCCGCATCGCTTACAGCCACCAGGGCTGGAACCTGCTGGCAGAGTATGCCCATAAGTCGCAAGACCCCATCTCGTCAAACAACTGGATCTACCGGCCGGGCTACGTGGCCATGCTCACAGGCTCCTACTCCAAGCGTGGCTTCAGCGTGCTGGCACAGGCCAAGCGGTCGGTAAACTTCGCCTTCCGCAGCGACAGGGGCGAGACAGGCACATCGTCGTACATCAACCACCTGCCTGCCTTCACGCAAGACCAGACCTACACCCTGGCCGCCATGTATCCCTACGCCACCCACCCTGAGGGCGAGTGGGCATACCAGGCTCAGCTGGGGTACAACTTCAAGAAACGCACCCCGCTGGGCGGACGCTACGGCATGAACGTGAAGATAAACTTCAGCCATGTACACGCCATCCAGCAGACCGACCACCCGCTGACCTATGCCTTGGCATCAGGACCCATGGGCAGCGACCTCACCCTGACCGACCCCGCTCAAGTGCAACTCGTATCCTACAGCGGACGAGGCAGCTACGGCTACGGCAGCTCCTTCTGGAAATGGGGCAACAGCACCTATTATCAAGACTTCAACATACAGGTCGAGCGACGCCTGACGCGCGATGTCAAACTCCTGGTCATGTATATGAACCAGTTGTACAACAAGACCATCGTTGAGGGCGAGGGAGGCATCATCCATAGCAATATCTTCGTGGCCGACGCCCTCTTCAACCTGAGCAACAAGACCCGACTACGCACAGAGCTCCAGTATCTCACCACCGCACAAGACAAGGGCGACTGGCTTTTCGCCCTGGCCGAGCTGTCGCTCGTGCCCCACTGGATGATCACCGCGAGCGATGAATACAACGTAGGGCTCACCGACTCGCATTACTGGAACACCAGCGTGACCTACAACCAGGGCGCACACCGCATACAGCTGGGATGGGGCCGCACACGCGCGGGCTTCAACTGCTCGGGGGGCGTGTGCCGCTATGTGCCCGAGACCAAGGGCTTCACGCTTTCGTACAACTATAACTTCTAATTGCAGACAATGAAGAATATCTTATACAGCGCCCTCGTGGCAGCCTGCGCGCTCACCGCCCTGGCCTCGTGCAGCAACATTGGTGAGGATGAGCGGCTCGTCTACATCAAGCCCGAGGTGCAGGGAAGGAATATCCTGATAGAAGACTTCACGGGCCAGAACTGTGTGAACTGCCCCAAAGCCACAGCCATCATCGAGCAACTGCAAGAGCAGTATGGCGCCGACACCATCATTGCCGTGGCCATACACAGCGGATACTTCGGCGTACACAACTCGCCCACCGAACTGGGACTGGCCACCGACCTGGGCGACACCTATTATGATTACTGGAAGGTGGAGAGCCAGCCCAACGGCGTCATCGACCGGTCTGACGGCGTGCTGCCCATCGACTGGTGGACGGCAAAGACCGCCTACGACCTGAAAGAGAAGGCACAGATCAACATCGACCTCACCAACACCTACGACCCCGCCACCAACGGCGTGGACATCACCGCCGAGCTCATCGGCTCTGACAGCACCACCGTGAGCGGCAAGCTGCAGCTCTGGGTGACCGAAGACAGCATCAACGCCTTCCAGCTCATGCCCGACGGCAGCCGTAACGACGGCTACATCCACAACCATGTGCTGCGCACAACCGTCAACGGAACGTGGGGCGACCCCGTGACCGTGGTGCCCGGACAGGCCTTGAACCGTCACTACGAGCTGACACTCGACAAGGCCTGGAACCCCCAACACCTCTACATCGTGGCCTTTGTGTACGACGATAAGGGCGTGAAGCAGGTGGTGAGAAGAAAAATACAGTAACTATTATTCAGTAAAATAAGCTTATGAAGAAGATTTATCTATTATGCCTGGCCATGATGGCACTCTTTGCCCTGCAGGTCAATGCCCAAGACAGTGAAGTGGACAACACCTTCCAGTTTCAGGACGCCAACGGCAATGAGGTGAAAGACGGCACCACACTGCTGCTCAACAAATATGATGCGGAAAAGAAATATATTTCCACCGGACTGTTCATCAAGAACACCACCTTCGAGAAGGTGGCCGGAAACCTCAGGATCGACATCAATAATATGCCCAACGGCAATTTCTCCAGCTGTGGATTCGGACAATGTCTGATCTATAAGTCCCCACAGTCTGTCGATGGCTCAAACGGCATCATCGAGGCCGACGCTGCTGCCTTCGATGCGTTCACCGAATGGTTGCCCGATACATACGGCGACTGGACGGCTACCCTGCAACTGGTGGTGAGAGACTTAAAAGTAGAAACCAGATTCGGTAAAGAGGTAATTGTTGCGGGCGACATCATCGGCTACGGCCCCAAAGTGACGCTCCACTTTGTATATGCCGACCCTACCGGCATCAACACCATCGATGGGGGCAACAGCAAGAAAGTGGCAGCCATCTATAGCGCCAACGGCGCAAGACGTGCCGACATGCAGAAAGGCCTCAACATCGTAAGATATACCGATGGCACTACCGCCAAGGTATTGAAGTGAACGGCTATCATATGGGTTACCTTTTAAGGTGGGTTCTATTAATTACCACCGAAACAAGATAATGAAATCATGGGTTACGTTTTGCCATCTTTCGGACTCTCTTCGGCTCAAATAGCAAGTGAGCTCAGTCGTTATGCCCGCATAACTCCTTTGCTCACTTGCCATTTGACCTCGAAGATAGTCTCGAAATCTGACAAAGCTAATTAATAGAACCCACCTTAAAATCATTGCTTCATGAAAAAAGTATTACTCTTTGCTACGGTGCTGGCATGGATGGCCGGCACCGCAGATGCCCAGACGTTTTTGCCGCAGCCATACGCAGGTGAAATAGGGCAATCGACAGTGGCAGCCGCAACATTCAGAACGCAGAATGCTGCCCCTAAGAAAGTGGCTCTTGCCGACAACCAGCGCTTCGCAGGGTTATACACCTCTGACAGCCTGTCAGCAAGGGGATATGGATTCACCAGTTTGTCTATGGACTTGCCCATAGCCTCTTACTGGCCTCCATCGGTCTTCGACGGCGTGGACGGCATGCAGGCCAAGGGTATTCGCGTCGGACTAGTGGCTGCTGCCACTGTCAAGCAAGTCACCCTCTATGGCATAAAGGCTGACAATAGCGTCGCGACCATCAAGACACAGACGCCTGCCAACACCGGTTTTGGCAAGGGTTGGACTACCGTCTTGTTTGACGAGCCTTGGACTATCGACACCAAAGGCTACAATGCCTTCCTCGTGGGATTTACCTACACGCAAAAAACCGGCACCACGAGCGACTGCACACCGTGGTCGCTCGTAAAGCTGGGAAGCATCGAGAGCACATACGTTTATGGCAACCTGGGCTCGGCTGGAGAGACCTGGTACAACGCCGGCACCAACACCTTGGGCAACCTGGGCGTGCAGATAATGGTCGAAGGCAACTTTACCGCCAGCTGGGCCACACCCTATGATTTTGCCAAGGTGAGCGCGATGGTAAACGACAGTGCCACGGTGAACATCAAGTTCAGGTCGTGGAGCAAGAGTCCCATCACCGACATAGACTATGTAGTAACCATCGACGGCCAGGCCGCAGCTCCGGTTCACCAAGCCTTGTCGGCCCCGGTGGCTCCGGGGAGCAACGGCTCCTTCGTCTTCAAGATGGCAACGGGCAGTGAGCCTGCAGTGAAGAAGATTGCCGTCGAACTGACACACCTCAACGCACAAGTCAACGGTGCGCCCGACAAGGTGGCCAACGGACAGCTGGGCATTGCCCAGGAGAGGTTCCCCAGAAACGTATTCATCGAAGAGTTTACCACAGAGAAATGCCCCAACTGCCCACGCGTGGCAGGCTACCTGCACACGGCACTACAGACGGCTGACAAAGACCGGGTATTTGCCGTGGCGCATCATTCGGCCTATTACACCGACTGGCTCACCCAGCCCTGCGACGAAGACCTCACCTATCTCTACAACGATGGGGGAACAACCTATGCACCGGCTCTGATGTTCAACCGCCGTCCTTATTTCGCTGCTCAATATCCCCAGGGCACTGCCGAGGCAGACAATGTCATGATTCCCTCCTCGGCCAACGAGATCACCACAGTGGTAAACTATGAGCTCAACAACACCTCTGATGCCCGCCTCTCGCTGAGGGCCGTTCCCAATGCCGATACCACCCAGGTGGTGCTCACGGTGAAGGGAGAGTGCAACGAGGCTTTCGACGAAGCATCCAACTACCTCACGGTCTACATGACCGAAGACAGCATCCAGGCCAAGAGTCAGGTGGGGGCTACGGGTAAGTTCTATCACCAGCACGTCATCCGCTACTTCAACAGCTCATGGGGTGATGCCTTGACCTGGACTGACAAGGAGTTTACCCGGACCTACACCATCGACGTGAACAGCAACTACAAAAAGCGGTTCCTAAAATTTGTGGCCTTGCTCAACAGATACAATCCTGATGACGTACTCGACAATGCCATCGAGAATGTCAACGGCACCACTATCTTGGCAACATCGACGGGCATCTCGGGTGTCGCTAGCGATGCCGCTGCCGTGAAGGTGGTGGCCCGCTACAATGCCGCGGGCCAGCTTGTGGATAGCGAGCAGAAGGGCTTGAACATCGTGAAGCTGTCGAACGGCAAGGTGTTGAAATACGCCAAGTGATCAGTGGCATGACCTATGAATGAGAAATCTCCGTACTTGGTTTCACAGAATCTATGGAAACCAAGTACGGCGAATGTTTTTCCTAAGACGAGAATAGCAAGCGGCGCCTATATCCTTTCAGTCGAGCGCGAGCTTTCGCGCCATCATGCAGGCACCGATGACCCCTGCCTTCGCGCGCAGTTTGGAGAGTACGATGCGGGTATCGCGATTAGAAAGGTTGTGCCCGAGGCCTCTGTCTCCAGTTTGCCATACTCATTGTCAAACCCTTCCTCGTTGAGCTCTCCAACCAGTTTGGCCACCGTGGGTACACTGTAACCATTCAAATAGGCAGTCATGTAATCAAAAAAAATCCCGAGGTTATTCTCGAGATTTTTTGTAGTGGTATGGCAGAAGTTGTGTAACCATTCAATTCAGGCTTATTGTAACCCGCAAGCCAGATGAAGTGTATGCCCCTAAGTAGCAGAATATCTATTATGCGGCAGGAGAAGATGTTGTTCATATAGGCATAGAAGATGACTATGAGCATCGTCTTTGGATGGTGGGGCTGCTACCGCTCTTCTTGTAGAGCTTACGGAATATATCAAGGTTCAGACCCTCTACAACGGCATTAGCAATGAGTACAGGGTCTTTATCGCCAATATTTTCATCGATACTCTACAGTAAAAGGACCTATTTGGTTAC
Organism: Prevotella sp.; assembly: GCA_041856205.1. Taxonomy (GTDB): domain Bacteria; phylum Bacteroidota; class Bacteroidia; order Bacteroidales; family Bacteroidaceae; genus Prevotella. The sequence goes on along the minus strand of JBHAFS010000140.1, from coordinate 40,127 downwards.
ACATGCAAGGGCTAATGTGTAGCTTTTACATAACTTTGCATCGGATGTTATTCTGATTTGGATGTGAAAGGGCTGTTCTGCCAAGTTCTAAAGGTGGGTTCTATTAATTAGCTTTGTCAGATTTCGAGACTATCTTCGAGGTCAAATTGCAAGTGAACGAAGCAGTTATGCGGGCATAACGACTGAGCGAACTTGCAATTTGAGCCGAAGAGAGGCCGAAAGATGGCAAAACGTAACCCATGATTGTATGATTTGTTTTCGGTGGTAATTAATAGAACCCACCTAAATTATAAGATTAGCCTTGTTCTTGTATTACTCATTGATGAGTTACTTCTGCGTTTCCTTTATTTCACGATCCTGCTTTTTTGCAGGCACGCGACCAACAGCCTTTCCACATTATTATATTTGTTCATGTCATGGGAGGCCTGGAAGTATGTCGCGCCTGATTGTAAAAACACAAGTGGTTCAGCTAGCAGGATAATAGGAATATATCAAAAATCACAGCCAAACTGCCAAATATCATAGTTTATATCCATAAAAAAGTTTTTATCTTTGAAGCAATATTATACGAAAAAACAAATAGAATAATCTACTTGACGCAGACCTTTGAAAACATGCTTGTGCTCTTGAAGTTCCTCTGAACAAAAGACTGAGCGCTTTACCTACGACGACAAAAAAAGTACATCTATTAAACGAGTTCATAACAACTAAAACAAAAAAGTCTATGAAATTAACCTTCAAGCGAGCTCTTTGTGCGCTTTCGCTGACACTATCCTATAGTGTAGGCTTTGCACAACAGACAGTGACAGGAAACGTGACAAATGCTTTTGGCGAACCCATGATCGGTGTAACGGTGATGGTGGATGGAAAAGCACTAACCGTAACCGACATGGATGGCAACTTCTCGGTGCCCAACGCCAGTGCTTCGTCACAACTCAAATTCAGTTACATTGGATATATCGACCAGATAGTACCAGTGGGCCATCAACAGGTTTTCAACGTCACGCTAAAAGAAGACCAGGCTAAGCTAGATGAGGTCGTCGTCATCGGTTATGGTGTCGTGAAAAAATCTGATCTGACAGGTTCTGTCGGCAGCATACGCTCCGACGACATCGTTGCCAAGGGTGCCACCAATCTTGCGGGCGGACTACAAGGTTCGGTGGCCGGTGTGAACATCACACAATCATCAAGCCGTGCTGGCGACTCGTTCACGATGCAGATCCGAGGCAAGAGCTCACTGCAGGGAGGCTCCCCGCTCTATGTCGTGGATGGTGTAGTATGTGACAACATCGATTTCCTGAACCCGATGGACATCGAGAAGGTTGATGTGCTGAAAGATGCCTCATCGACGGCCATCTACGGCTCGCGTGCCACCAACGGCGTATTGATGATTACCACCAAGAAAGGAACTGAGTTGGGTGAGACTAAGGCTACCGTCAGTTATGACGGCTACTATGGATATAAGACAGTGGCCAACATGCCTGACTTTATGTCGGGTAAAGACTGGATGAAGTTCCGTACAATGCGCTATTACACCTCGACCATGGATAACACCACGGGAGCTACCCACTGGAACCTGACCGATGCCAACTACAAGCTTGTATGGTGTAACTACAGCGACAAATGGCTGGACGAATATAAGAACAACGACTTTACTTACTGGCCTGACGAAGTGACACGCAATGGACATGAGCAGAACCATTTCATCAATATCACAGGTAGCACCAAGGACCTGAGCTATCGTGTAGGCCTGGGCTACCAGGAAGAGGCTGGCGTGGCCTATGACGACTACGAACGCTGGAACATCAAGGCAGCCGTAGACCATAAGATCAACACGCACTGGGCTACGGGAGCATCGGTCAACCTGGCCACATCGCTGAAGAAGAGCGGCAGTAAAAACGCCATCCTCAACGGATTCCGCATGTCTCCCCTGATGACAGCCCGCTACTGGGAGGGAGAACAAGCAGGAGAAGCCATCATTCAACCAGGAAAAGACTCAGCCATCTATCCTTATGGCGCAGGACCGACATCTACGGTAAGTCCCATCGTCGACCGCGAAAACTCGAAAGACAACACACGCGCTTACGATGCCATCGGTAATATCTATCTGCAGTATTCACCTTTCAAAGAGGTGATCCTCAAGACCACCCTCTCGCCAATGTACAACAGGCGCAAGCGCGGACAGTTCTACAACAGTCTGACGCAAGACCGCTTCAACAAGACCAATGAAGCAATCACCAGCAATACCGACATATTCTCTTACACCTGGGACACACAGGCCAATTTCATCAAGACCTGGGGAGACCACACGCTGAATGCCCTAGGACTTTTCAGCGTATACCAGCAGAAGGCAGAAGGCGATGGCATCGACGTTGTAGATATGCCTTTTGATGTCGACTGGTACAACACCGGGTCAGCGGCCACCGTCCAGGACAAGAGCAGCTACTATGAGAAGATCTCCATGCTTTCTTGGGTGCTTCGTCTGAACTACGACTACAAGAATAGGTACCTGCTCACCGTGTCTTCGCGCTGGGATGGCAGTTCAAAGTTCCAGAAAGGCAACCAGTGGGGCATGTTCCCGTCTGCAGCCTTGGCATGGCGCGTCACCGAAGAGCCCTGGATGGCAACTACCCACAACTGGCTGAGTAACCTCAAGTTGCGCCTCAGTTTCGGTATCACCGGCAACAACAGCGCCGTGGGGCCGTATCAGACGCAACTCCTTGCCAACACCAAGTACTACTACAACTTCGGTAATACCGTAGCTAACGGATATGGCTATGAACTGTCGAACCAAGACCTGACCTGGGAAAAGACCACAGAGTTTGACCTGGGCCTTGACTTCGGATTCCTCAACAACAGGATTAACGGTACTGTGGACTTCTATTCCCGCACATCACGCGACCTGTTGATGCAGATGGAGACACCACTCGAGATGGGCTCCACCACCGGCTCGATCTGGGGCAACGTCGGGAAGGTAAGAAACACGGGTATTGAACTGCAAGTCAACACCGTGAACATCCAGACCAAAGATCTCACTTGGACCACTAGCTTCACATTCGCACACAACCGTAACAAGATTCTGGAACTCAACGGTGGTAAACAAGACATGACTGGCAACGGATGGTTCATCGGGCAGCCTATCGACGTGGTTTACGGCTATGTTCCTGACGGTATCTGCACTGCCGCCCAGGCTGCCGCGCTGGCTGCCGACGCCACCAAAATCACCAAGTTCTACGAAGGTGAGTATATGGTGAAAGACATGAACGGTGACGGCACCATCGAGCCCACAGACCGTCGCGTGCAAGGTCATGCCGAACCTACATGGACAGGCAGCATCAGCTCTACACTGACGTGGAAAGGCTTCGACTTCTCATTTAACATCTACACCAGTCAAGGCAGCAAGGTGTACAGTCCGTTCATGGCCGAGTTTACCGACTACAGCCAGCGTGGCATGCAACGTCTTAAGATGGACATGTACACCCCGGCAGGCGTGCAACTACTGGGTGACGATGGTAATCTCTATACCACCACCGAAGCCCATCTTGGCACATACCCATTCCCGACAAACGGCGGTAACAACAAGGGCTGTGGACAGTTCTGGGTGAACAACAGTACCGGTTCGCAATGGTTTGTCGACAACTCTTTCACAAAGGTCAAGAATATCATCCTTGGATATACCTTCCCCAAGAAATGGATTACCTCGCTCGGGCTGAGCTACCTGCGCCTATATGTGAACTTCGTCAATCCATTTGTCTTCACCGACTACAAGGGATTCGATCCCGAATGGGCAGCAGCCCCGATCAACGATGCCACAGGCGGTGTAGCCTCAAGGACTTATCAAGTGGGTATGAACATTAAATTCTAAAAAACAAATCGTATGAATATAAAAAATATCATTGCAGCTGCCATCTTTCTAGGACTGACCAGCAGTTGCTCAGACTTTCTGGAACAAGACAACCGCTCGAACGTAAACGCTGATGAGTTTTACAAGACAACAAAAGGCTTTGAGAGCCTCACGACCAGCATGTATGCGTCTCTGCGCGCAATCTATAGCAACTCTCCACTGACCATGACGGCGGGCACCGATCTCTTTGGTGACGGAAAATCGGCTGGCGTGGCAATGAATTACTATCAGCACACGGCAACAGAAGGTAACGTCCTTTTGCTCTACACCAACCTCTATAAGTCGATACAGCTAGCCAACGCCGTTATTGCCAATGGCGAGAGCACAACAGACAACAGTGTCAAGCAACAGTACATTGATGAGGCCCGGTTTATACGTGCCTTCGACTACTTCATGCTGGTGCAGACATTCGGCGAGGTGCCCCTGGTCACCAAGCAGTTCAATGCTGCCGAGATGCAATTTGAACGGACAGACCTGGCAACGCTGTACGATTTTATCATCAGTGAACTTGACCACTGTGCCCACAACTCCAGTCTGCTGACTAGAGACAAGTCTGGAGTCGGTCGTGCCAACAAGCGTGCAGCAGCACTGTTGCTATCGAAGGCTTATCTCACCAGAGGCTACCTCAATGGTAAGGACTATGAGGCCCAAGAAGCCAATATCGCCCAGTCCACCGACTTCCAGAATGCCGCAAAATATGCAGAGGAAGCCATCAACGGCGAACAGCCTTCGCTTTCCATAGAAGATGCTTTCAACGTGCAGAATGAGGAAAACGCCGAAATCTTCTGGTCGGTGCAGTTCAGTTCAAGCTCTATGGCCTCGCCAGCCAATGATGGCAGTTACCAGCAGGCTCAGTTTGGCAGCTATCTGGGCGGCTCAGAGATGCCGCTGACCAAGGCCATCGACGGCAACGAGTCGCCATTCCTGCGGCTGATGAAGATGTACAGCAAGGGTGACGGACGTCTGGAGCAGACTTTCATGCTGGAGCTCTATGGCACCGGCGTGGAAAAGAACGGCATTCAATATTTTAACTATTACAACGATACCGCTAAGCCCATCCTTGCCTATTATGCTCCGTCATGGGCAACCGATGCCGACATTGAGGCATGGAAGGCCAACGACCCTAATGGGCAGAAGAAAAACACCATTATCACCAAGACCGTTGCTACAGCAGAAGAGGGCGGCATAGGCCCCTCTACCCGGGTCAGAGCAAGCTGGACAGAACGCAGGAGCATGGATATTGGTGTGCCCTGCATCAAGAAGTTTGATGACTACACGGCAGCCTCTATCAGCAACCGCTCGTCGGCCTGCTCCACACACGACTTTGTTGCTGCCCGTCTGGGCGAAGCCTATCTCATTGCTGCTGAGGCGTACCTGCAGAATGGCAACACACAGAAGGCTGCCGAATATATCAACGCCCTTCGAAAGCGTCCCAGCACCATTAAAGCGGGCTTTGAGAGCAGCATGAACGTAGCTGCCGCAGATGTAAATATCGACTTCATCCTCGATGAGCGTGCAAGAGAGATGGCTGGTGAATACGTGCGCTGGTACGACCTCAAGCGTACGCATAAACTGGTGGAATATGTCACAAAATACAATGAGGACGGCGTGACCGATGCCATGATGAAAGGCAGCGACGGCAAGTACAAGATACTCAGACCCATCCCGCAGGATGCCATTGACAAAAACCAGGGCAAGGTCACACAAAACCCAGGCTATTGATATCCTCTTCGACGTGTAATATTATCAAGGGGATATGCTTCATGTGTGAAGCATATCCTCTTTTTGACAATGTCAACAATCAGCCATACTTGTTGACACCACCCTTAGCTTGATGGGCTAACACCAAAGAAACCGATTGCTCAGCAAGCAATCGGTTTCTTTGTATCTCAATCATTAGCGTCGTTCACGACCTGCAGCAAGAGTTGATGGTCGTCCGAAGTTATGTATTGTTCCCGATATTCTTCACCATGTCTTCGAAGCTCTCGCGGTCGGTGAGGGCTCCATTCTTGACACGGGCCCGGTAATTGTAGATCGTGTTGACCGAATAGTGGAGAAACTCGGCTATCTTGCTTGAGTCGTCGATGCCCAGACGGATGAGGGCAAAGATGCGTATGGTGGTATTGAGCCGGTTCTTGTCGGTGAGCGTCACCTGTTCCTCGGGTTTGAGCAGGGCATTGAACGAGTCGACGAAATGGGGAAAGAGGTGTAAGAAGGCTGAGTCGAAGTTGGCATAAAATTCCTCGAGCTCCTGCTCCTGGAACTCTGCTGACTGTGTAAGCTCAATGAGCTCGGCGTATTGCCGTTGCTTCACCCGCTTGTCCACCTTCTTGCGCAGGTCGTCGAGCCGGTCCATGTAGATGGAGCACAGGCGCATGAACCGACCCACATACTCCTCTTTCACGCGGTTGGCATCGAGCAACTGGATATTCGAGGTCTTGAGCTGCTGGTTGAGCGACGACAGCTGTCCGTTGAGTTCCGATAGCTTGCTGTTGCTGCGCGAGAGGTCGTCACGCGCCACCGACAGTCGTTTGCGCTGACTGTTGACATAGAAGAGTGAGCCCAGCAAGAGCAGAGCCATCACACTGATAATGCCCAGAGCGAGCATCAGCCTACGGTTGTTATCTTCGCTCTCGGCCTTATACTGGTTTGCGATGGCCGACAGCAAGGGTGAGATCTGCGACAGGCGCTGCCTGGAACCGAACCGCCCGGCACATTCGCTGGTATAGCTGATGTAACGATAGGCGCGATCGACGTCACCCTGCACGAGCAGCTGGTTGGCCATCTCCCACATCGACCCCTGGTCCATCACACCGTTGCGGATATCGGTGAGCACCGACTCCGCCAGCCAGTGCATCATGTGTACCGTATCATTCACAAACTTATACTCCAGATATCGGTAGAGGGTGACAAGGGCATAGGGATGCGACCCCTTGGCCACATGGCGCAGCCAGTCGTTGTTCACCGCCATCGATGACTTGAGCTTACGCTCGTTAAGCAGTTGAAGCTCGAGCGACTGCATTCTGTTGTTGTCATAGTGTGGCAAGGTCTTGAACAGCAATTCGCGATAGCGGGCAGCCTTACGGCCGTAGATCTCTCTCATGTCAGACAGGCGGGTGTAGAAAGCCAACTCTCCAAAAACATGTGCATTGGAAAAATAATAGGTTCCAAGCGCCCTGCCCTTGAGTTGTGTGGAGTCGACACGTGCAAGTACAGACAGTGCTTCGTCATACATACCCGTATTGCTGCAAAGCAGGGCCAGCAACACCTGGCACTCATTGGCCTTGTCGAGTCGGTCGTGCCTGCGGGCCAGCTCCGTGCAATGGTTGAGGTAATAAATGGCCGAATCGTTAATGAAAGGCTTGTATTCCTCGTAGAGCCGGAACATAAGGTCATAACGGTTGCGGTCATCACCAGACCTTTTCAGTTCGCTCCTCAGCAACGAGATACGCTGTTCCTTGACGGCCACGTATTGCTGCGATTTGTCGATGGCTTGGTCGATGATATTCAGCAGTGAATCGAGCTTTGCATCTCTAGCCATGGTCGTCACTGGCATCAACATACAAAAAAGGTATAGAATCAGTTGTCGTCTGGTCATGTTCAAATAGGTTATACATTGGCAAAGATACTTCTTTTTTCAGTCACAGGCCGAGTTTCAAGCTACTTTTTTTTCTATTCTTCGTATGACATTGCCAATCGTACAGGCGAACACGGCACGTATGACATATCTCTCCCTTTATGAGCCATTCCCACAAACAAGGGTAGATTTTAAGGATGTCGGCACCAAACGCTTCTGTCTTCAGTCTGCAATTCAGTCACTTTATCCACAAAACCTACCCTCCGTTATCCAGTCTTTATTTCAAGCAACAAAACAACCGTTATTCTGTTACTATGTCTTTAACTTCTGCGACAGCATACATCTTATTCTGTTACGACGTCTTTAAATCCCAGCGGCAATATCTTATCCTATCGGCATCGTTACCTTGTCTTAGCGTCGCCGTTCAGACCCAAGGTGCGGATATATGAGGCCTGTGGCGTGCAGTTGTTACTCTCGGCGTTGCGCAGGAAAGCCTTCATGACCTTGAGCGCCTGCTGCTGGTCGGGCCGTGCCTCGCGGATGTGCTGATAGGTGCTGCGGTCGGCCTCGGCAAACTTCACCACCACCGAGTCCCATCCCTCGGGACGCGTCACGGCGTTGAAGCACGAGCCGTCGACCTTCTTGTAAGGCCAGAACGTGTAACCGATATTGTTGTCGCGCAGAATCTTGCACAGACTCTCCTGCCACTCGTCGGTGTTGTGCCCGGTCTCGCCCATATACATCGGCAGCCCCGTGCGGTCACGGAAGTCGATGATGTCGCGGTAGGCCTCCACCACGGCTTGCGAGCCATAGCGATGACAGGTGTACATGATTTTGTCGTCGAACGTCCAGTCGGTAAACGGCTTGAAGTTGCCGTTCCACTGTGCCCCGCCGAGCAGCACGATGTGGTTGCGGTCTACCTCGCGAATGGCTTTCACCACCCGCTTGTAGAGCGGCTCCAGCTTGGCGTTGAGCGCGTCGAGGTCGTCCTTGAAATAGTGTGCGATGGGCTCGTTCATCGGCTCATAGCCCAAGATCACCGGCTCGTTGCGATAGCGCAGGGCAATGTCTCGCCAAATCTTGCAGAAGAGCTGCTGACTCTCCTCGCTCTCGAAGAGCCATGGATAGCCATAGCTGTTGTCGATGTTGTCGCCAGTCTGTCCGCCAGGACAGTCGTGCATGTCGAGGATAAGATACAGGTTGTTGTCGCGACACCAGGTCACCACCGAGTCTACCAGCTGGAAGCCGTCTTGCTTGGAGGTGAGCCCCATATAGTCTTCGTCGGTGAAGAGCTTGTAGTTGAACGGCAGGCGGATGGTGTTGCTGCCTGTGGCAGCGATAAACTCCACGTCGCGGCGGGTGATGTAACGTTCTTTGAACTCACGCCAGAACGCCGCAGTGGCATCGGGTCCCACCATCTGCGAGAACATATCGTTGATCATCCAATAGCTGTTGGCCTTATGGAACCCAAACATATATCCCTCCGGGTTGAGCCAGTTTCCGAGGTTGGTTCCCAGAATAAAGAGCCGCTCGCCGTTGGGCTGCCGCAGATTTGTGCCGTCTATGGCTACGAACTTACGCTTGGCCGCCGCGCCCGTCAGGCAGAGCATGAGCATGAGCAGTATGGCAAATGTCTTTCTCATCTTGTCATTTTTGGAAGATACGTATATAGTCTACTTGCATGGTCACGGGCAGCGCGCTCTCGTCCACGCCGTTCATGCCACCCCAGCTGCCTCCCCATGCCAGGTTGAAGATAGGATAGAACGCATAGTGGAACGGCCACTGGTCTTGTCCCGAGCCCATGGCAGCCTTGGTCACCGCGAGTTGCACCTTGCCGTCTACGTAGGTCGTGATGGCCTCGGGAGTCCACTCCAGTGCATAGACATGGTAGGCACCCTCGGCATCTGGGAGCGTCATGGCATGTGTCTTCTGCGTGCCTTTGGTATGGTTGTAGTCCTGGGTATGAAGCGACGACGACACCTCGTTGGGCACGGTGCCCACCTCTTCCATGATGTCGATCTCACCGCATCGTGGCCAGGGGTTGGTGTTGAAGTCGTTGTTGCTCGGCATCATCCAGAAGGCAGGCCAGGTGCCCTTGCCCTTGGGCAGCAGGATGCGTGCCTCAAAATAGCCGTAGGTCCAGCCTATCGCCGGCTTGGCATATACCCGCCCCGAGTAGATCTTGCCGTCGGTGCCCTTGTAGCAATGTATGTTGAGCTTGCCGTTGGCCACCTCGTTGACACTCGATCCCTTGATATAGGTCTGCAGCTCGTTGTTCACCCATCCGGCGGGCTGTGCCTCCTGCACCCAGTCGCTGCTGAGGCTGTTGCCGTCGAACTCATCGTGCCACACCAGCCGGTAGCCCTCGGGAATGGTCATCGTGCGGTCGGCCACCGACTCCTGATACACCTCCAGGTCTACCTTCTGCGATGCTGTGGCCACCGTCACCTTGCCCGTGCGCGAGCTCTGGGCGTCGTTGGGAGCTGTGGTGATGGTCATGACATTGCCTGCTCGGCTCACCGTGATCCAGCTGTCCTGGGTGCTCGCCGTCCAATCTTCGCCCGAGGTGACCGTCACCGTATAGGTCTCGCCGATCGAGCCCGTAATGACCCGCGACTCCGACAGCATCAGCGGCGCCCCCTGGTTGACCGTCACTGTGGCGCGGCTGGTGCCCGATTTCACCGTGACCGTGGTCTCGCGGGCCGTGGTGCCTTGGTTCTCGGCCACGTTGACGGTGATGGTTCCCTTGCTCGTATTGGTATTGGCATTGGTCACCGTCACCCAGTCGGCGCCGCTGTACGACGTCCACTCGCCTCTTGAGGCTGTCACCGACACTTGGTAGCTGGCCGCTCCGGCCGTGGCTTGCAGCTCCGTGGGGCTTACCGTCAGTGTGTTGTCTGTGCTGCCCGTGGCAGGATTGTCATCGCTGCCGCTGCACGACAGACATACGAAAGCCGAGAGGGCCGTAAGTAAGAGATTGAGTTTCTGTTTCATAAAATCATAGCAAAAAGGGGGGCAGAAGTAAGACGCCCGCCCCCCTTACAAATGTTAACCTAAAAATCGAATATAACCTTTTACTTTGGATTGTGTGCCTGAATGATGATGTTCTTCACCTGCACGTTCAGTCCGGCCGGGCATCCACCGAGGTCGATGACAAGTTTTGCATTGCTCGCATCCACGTCGCCCACCTTTTCATTCTTCACGTATCGCTTGGCAAAGCGCAGGACGTTCTCGCCCCGATTCAGACTCACGGGATAGGAATAGACAAGGATATTATCGTCATTGTCTTCCTGACAAATCTTGACCGTAGCCTTATCGAAGGGTTCGCTGGCCACGAGGGTCACCGAGATGTCGTAGGGCTGTCCGGCCTTGAGGTCCACGCCGCCATTGTGGATGGAGCACTGGGCTTGCCACTGTGCTGCCGTAGCGTAGGGAGCGGTGATGCTGTAGACACCATCGGCATACGCGAAGGTGGGGTCGGCTTGCTGTGCCCAGCCTGCATCAGCCCACCAGAACACCATCTTGCCCACGCTGTTGAGCCCCTTGGCGAGGTTGAGGTCGCTTGCCGCGTCAGCCCAGTTCACCTTGTCGGGGTCGAAGTCGGTAGAGGGTGCAGGGTCGTCACCGTTGATGAGCGAGAAGTGCCACACGATGTTGGGTAGGTCGAGTGCCAGTTCCATATACTTAGAGTCGATATGGAGTATACGCAGGGTGTAGGCTTCATCAATCTGTGCCTGGTGCGCGATATAGGGGAAGAGCATGTGCGCGGGCAGAGTGATGGTCTCTGTCTTCGTGGCATCGTCATAGCCCAAAGCATACTTGCCCTTGTCCAGCATACCAAACTGTCCTACCAGCGGAACACTGTAGTCGCCGCCAGCACCCGTCACGCCGAGGGTTGATATACCTGCGTTGACAAACGTGTTGCCGTCTTCACCGGCACTGTAAACATAGTCGTTGGTGTTGCTGAAGGTCAGGCGGTCGTCGTAGATACCCTGGTCGGCCTTCTCGTTGGGACCTGCCGACCACCATTCGAGGCCGTCGGTGCCTGTGGGTCCACAGCCCATGTGCCCCTTCTTCGAAGCATAGATGCGCCATTCTTTCGTCCCTCCGTCGGTCAGGGCGGCAATGGTCTTCGAGAAGTCGTAGCGTGTGGTGTCGACGGTAAACGAGTCGGTGATCTCGCCGTCGCTCACGCCGTTGCGGTTGCCCACCTTCAGTTTGTATTTGTAAGTGCCCTTAAAGATATAGCGTTTTTGGTATCCGTTCACCGTGCCCTTGTATTCTGGCGAGCCCTCGATGGTCCAGATGGGATAGCATCCCGGTGTGTTGAGGGTAAACGTAGCCACGTTAGTCTTCTGGTCTACGGTGACGCTATAGTCTACGTCAGAGATATTGGGCAAGCCGTTCTCGTCGGCCCCGTCAAACTTGTCGGGCGAGCATGCCGTCAAGGCCAGCCCCGCCGCAAGGATGATTCCCCATGTTTTCATTATATTCTTCATTGTTCAAATACTTTGTTAGGTGGATAGATCAATAGTTGTTTTGCACGAGATTGGGGTCTGAGCTCAGCTCGTTCTGCGGAATGGGCAGATACTTCTTGCTCTCGGTCCAGCTGTTGGTACGGTTGGCGGCGGTGTTGGCCACGAGGGTGGTGGCAGCCTTTCCGGTGCGCACGAGGTCCCAGTAGCGCTTGCCTTCGCCCACAAACTCCAGGTGACGCTCGTTGATTACGTCGTCGATAGTCACGCTACCCAGGTCGCTGATACCGGCGCGCTTGCGTACCATGTTCACATACTTGGCAGCCGTAGCGGCATCGCCTCCGGTGCGCAGCAACAGCTCGGCAGCGTTGAGCAACACCTCTGAATAGCGATACACACGCAGGTTGTTGTTGAAGTTCAGATCCACATCCCATCCGGCATCCTTGTTGTTCTCAGGGCGCGGCAGGTATTTGTAGAGGAAATAGCCGGTGTCTTGCCAAGCGTGCTCATACTTAATGTCATTGGCGGCAGCCGCAGCGTTGGCATCCCAAGCCGTGGCGTCACGGCGCGCGTCGTTGGCGGCAAACATATCGTAGCACTCCTTGCGCACCGGGCCGAAGCTCCAACCCGTGTCCACACCGTCCTTGCCTGAGGTCCAACCGCGCGGTCCCAGCAGTCGAGGCAGCACCGTGCCACCCACACCCAGCGGGTTGTCCCAGCCACGGGCATGGTTATCGTCGTTGTAGTTGATCTCGTAGATACTTTCCGGACACCACTCGTTGCTCTCATCCCACAGCGCCTTATAATCGGCCAGCAGGGCATACTGTCCGCTGCTGATGATTTCGTTCATATAGCCCAGCGCCTTGGCGTAGCGGTCCTTATCGTTCTGGTACATCACCATCTCGGCGTACACCATGTAGGCGAAGGCCTTGGTCACACGCCCCTCGGTGGCATCGGCGGCCTTCATCGCCAGCGTGCTGCTGGTCATGGCCTCCTCCAGGTCGGTGATGACATTGGCATACACCTCGTCGGCCGGCAGCTGCGGTGCCAGGTAGTTGCCCGAGAGGTTGGTGGTGAAGAATGGGATGTTGCCCCAGAACTTCCACAGGTTCATGTAGTAGTAGGCCCTCAGCACCCGTGCCTGGGTGGTGTAATCCAGTGCGTTGGCCTCGGTCACGTCGCTCTTGCCAGAGGCCTGTGCGTTGGCCACGTAGGCAATGACGTCGTTGCAGCGCTTCACGCCGCTGTACTCGTCTGTCCAAAGTGCCGACAGCGTGTTGTTGGAGTTGGCCGAGTAGTTGGCCATGAGCTGCCAGAAGAGGTTGTCGGATGCCGTAGCACCACCCACGTTGATATCGTCGGCCATGATGTCCGAACTGATGTTGATGGGATTATAGGCTCCGTTTCCCCAGTCGGGCCAGTGCAGTGGGTCGTAGGCTGCCACCACGGCCTCCTGCAGGTGAGCGTCGGTGAGGTAGTATTCGTCAACAGGGTCTGCCGATGGGTTCTCTTCCTCCAGGAAGCTGTCGCTACAGCCAGTCAATGCCACCGTAGCCATGGCCATCAGTCCCAATACCAATATATTCTTTGTTTTCATAATTGTCATTTGCTTTAAGGATGGTTAGAACGAAAGGTTGAATCCCACGGTCCATGTGCGTGCCTGGGGATATACGCCGTAGTCTACACCCAGCGAAGTGCCGCCCGACGAGATCTCAGGATCGAAACCATGATACTTGGTGAAGGTGAACAGGTTCTCGGCCATCACGAAGAGACGGAGCCGGTCTACGAAGAACTTGCGCGTAAGCTGCTGCGGCACCGTGTAACCCAGCGATACATTCTTCAGGCGCAGGTAAGCGCCATCGTAGATATAGAGGTCGCTGCTCTGCCAGTTGACGTCGTCGCCGTTTTTCAGACGGGGATACTTGTTGCTTGTTCCCTCGCCTGTCCAGCGCTGTAGCATCCACGAAGGATAGTTGCTCGAGGCGATATCGGTGCGGTGGGTAGCGTCGAACACGTCTACGTCGGCCACACCCTGCCAGAACATATTGAAGTCGAATCCTTTCCACTGGGCGTTGAAGTTCAGACCGAAGGTCCACTTCGGCGTACCGTTGCCGATGTCGGTCTCGTCGTCGGCAGAGATCTTACCGTCGCCGTTGACATCCACGAAGCGCACGTCGCCCGGCACGGCATCGGGCTGTATCAGTCCGCCGTCGGCATTGCGGTATGCCTGCACCTCAGCGACATTCTGGAAGATGCCGGCTGTCTTGTAACCGTAGAAGAAGGGGAAGGGATGGCCGTTCTCGGCACGGGTGATGGTACCCACTCCCTGGAAAGAGTCGAGGTTGGCATAGCCGGTGTCGTTGCCATACTGCAAGAGCTTGTTCTTGAGGTATGAGGCATTGCCCTTGACGGCAAACTTGGCGTCGGCCACGTTCCACTTATAACCCAGTTCAAACTCCAGACCCGAATTCTCCATGTCGCCCACGTTGCCGATGGGCTTGCTCTCACCCACATACGAGGGGATGCTCATGGTCATCAGCATGCCATTGGTCTTCTTCTTGAAATAGTCGACGGTGAAGGTCAGCGCACTGTTGAAGAAGGCGAAGTCTACACCGAAGTCGGTCTGCTCGCTCTCCTCCCACTTCAGGTCGGGGTTGGCCAGTCCGTTGGCCTTCGAGCCCTGTGCGAGTGTGGAGTTCTTGCCAAAGTAGTAGTTGTTGCCGGTGGCTGTGAGCACGGTGTAGCGGAAGTCACCGATATTGTCGTTACCGTTCTTACCCCAGCTGAAGCGGGCCTTGAGCCCGTTGAACCACTCGGGCATCTTCACGTAAGGCTCGTTGGCAATGTTCCATCCCAGCGAGAACGAGGGGAAGGTACCGTATTTGTGGTTGGTGCCGAAGCGGCTTGAGCCGTCGCGGCGCACCGTCACCTGTGCCATGTAACGCTCGGCATAGTCGTAGCTGCCACGGAAGAAGAGTGACGACATCGAGTGCGGGCTGCCCACCCATCCGCTCACACCGTGTTCCACCACGGCACCGGTCACGATGGGCACGAGGTTGCCACTGGCATCGGTGGCATAGACGATGTTGCCGTCCTTGTCGCGCTGATAAGAGAGGTGATAGTCGCCGGTGGCATAGTTGAGCGACGGCTTATCAGGATTGATGAGGTAGTTGCGGTTGCCGCTCAGGCCATAGCTGTTGTTGCGGAACGCACTCTGTCCGAGCACCACAGCAAAGTGGTGGTCGCCGAAGGTCTTGTCGTAGCTCAGGGTGTTCTCCACCTGCCATACCGTACCACGCTCGCTGTCCGACGAGGCACTGGTGTACTGAGCCTGGTTGTTGGCCGAGCGGTAGTAGGTCTGAGGCACGCTGCCGTCGTTGCCCCAGAACGAGAGGTCGGCACTGTATGAGAACCGATATTTCAGCGCATCCCAGATGTTGAGCTCAGCGGCGAAGTTGGTCACAAACTTGTGGCTCCAATACTTCGTGGCGGGCAATACCATGAGCGACAGGGGGTTGTTGATCTCGTTGTACGACGTACCCGGAATCATCAGCACCTGCCCGTTCCAGTAGAGGGGCTCATAATACTGCTTCTGCCCATCCTTATCGGTATAGGTATAGGTGACATTCTGCGCTGCGGCAGCATCACCCGATACGGTCGGGGTGAGTGCAGGTGAGAGGGTCAGGGCCGAGCCGAGGGCCGAGCCCCACTGCGAGTTCACTGCCAGACCCGAGCTCTTGATGCGGGCATACGACAGGTTGACGCTCAGATCGAGCTTGTTCAGCCAGTTGCGTTCCTTGGTGGCGTCGAAGAGATTGTACTTGGTGTTGCTGCGCAGCGACATACGCTCGTAGTTCGACTGACCGTAGTTACCGCCCACGATACCGTCCTGGGTGTAGTAGCCCATCGAGAGGTAATAGTTCACCTTCTCGCTTGCCCCGCTCACCGACAGCTCGTTGTTCATCACCGGCGCATTGTCGTTGAACACCAGGTCTTGCCAGTCGGTGCCCGTCCCCAGCGAATAGGGATCGGCATAGAGGGGTGCTTGGCCCGAGTTGATATACTTCTCGTTCTGCAGGATGGCATAGTCGGTAGCGTTCAGCACGTCGCGCTTGCGCCACTTGCTCTGCCAGCCGTAAGAGAAGTTGTAGTCTACCTTGGTCTTTCCCACCTTTCCTTTCTTGGTGGTCACCAGTATCACGCCGTTGGCAGCGCGAGCACCGTAGATAGCACCCGAGGCAGCGTCTTTCAGCACCTCGATGCTCTCGATGTCGGTCGGATTCACATAGTCGAGTCCACCCTCGATGGGCATGCCGTCGACAATGTAGAGCGGGTCGGAGTTGTTAATGGTACCCGTACCGCGCACGCGTATGCGTGCTGCCGATCCCGGCTGCCCCGAGGCAGAGGTGACGTTCACACCGGCGGCAAGGCCCTTCAGGGCGTTGTCCATGCGCACGGGGTTGGTGCCGGCAAGGTCGTCGGAGCTCACCTTGGCGATGCTGGCCGTCACGACGCTCTTTTTCTGCACGCCATAACCAATGACCACCACCTCGTTGAGCAGTTCCTGGTTATCCTTGAGCACCACCTGCATGTTTTGTCCACCGGCCATCTCTTGTGTAAGATAGCCCACATACGAGAACACGAGCGTTGCCCCGCGGCTGCCTTGGAACGTGAACTTACCGTCGAGGTCGGTCACCGCACCACGTGTGCTGCCCTTCTCTACGACCGAGGCACCAATAATAGGCTCTCCGTGCCCGTCGGTCACCGTACCCGTGAACATCTGTTCCTGGGCCTGGACTACGATGGCAAACAGCAGAGTCAGAACCATAGTCATGAATCTTTTTTGTTTCATAAGTTAATACAGAATTAGGTTTATTGATTAAAAATATATTTCCACATTAGGTTGACTTGAGCGTCACCAGGATGGCTCTCCAACAGCTTGGCGGCCTTCACTACTGCAAATGTAAATAAAATAACCATTCAAAAGAACCACATAAGGCAAAAAAGTGGATGGTCACAACAGCCAAAAAATAAAATATCATTGTATATCAGACATTTACAAAGCTCATTGCCCATGCGTTGAGTAAATAAAAGTGGACGCGATATTGAGCACCGAATGACATTGAGTGTATGTTTTGCCACTATCAATAGCGTCCACTTTTTGCGCATCGTAAGATAGATATAACACTCTGTATTCCAATTGTTTAACCCATACAAAAAGGCTCCGTTATCCCACTTTTTAGCCATATCGCTCAACAACCTGTCTTATTATTACCTAATTTTGCGACGTTCGCATACAACAGCCCGTCTGACGAGACTGTCGGTCGACTGTCTGCATGCAAATTGTTTATCAACTATAAACCTGAATCATCATGAGCTATTCTACCTTTCTCAAGACCGTCATGGCTGCCATGACCCTGCTCGCCTCGGCCGAGGCAGCAGCCCAATCCAGTTACATCACCAAGGCCGACAAGCCCTTCGACTTTGCCGCCGCCAAAAACTATGTGGTGCTCTACGCCCCCACCGAGGCCGTGACAGCCATGGGCAGCAAGATCATCAGCGACAACAACCTCGACCCCAACACGGTGAAAAACCAGTTCTACTACTGGACCACCGACTGGGACAAGACCTCATTGGTGCTCACCAACGTGGTGGAGGCCGACGGCCGCAACTCGCTCGGCGGCACCGACTACATCAACATGACGCCCCTCTACGAGTGGGGCGGCGGCTCGTTCACCGCCAAGGGCGACTGGCGCTACGACCTCAGCAAGGTCAACGACAACATGGTGCTGCACGTAGGACTGCGCGATTTCGGCACCGTGGCACCGCAGTTCAAGATTGCCGTGGGCCGTATGTCGAACATCAAGAACAACGGCTTTGAGCTCGAGACCAACCTCGCCGTAGGCACCAGCGACGGCGACTACGTGGGCGTGGGCAACATGGGTCACGACGCCCAGTGGTATTACCTGGAGATACCGGTGAAAGACCTGGTCGACGAGGCCGGCAACTATGGCTTCAGCTACAACTTCGCAGCCCCCTTCAATGCCAACGAGGGTGCCGTTCAACTCTCCTTCGCCAAGCCTCAGGTGTCGGAGGCCACCGGTATTCTCGAGCCGGGCAACACCGTCAAGACCTACACCATCACCAAGCTGGGCTCGGCCATGAGCGTCGACGGCATCTGGTTTTATGAGAAGGAGGCCACGGGCATCACCACCCCACCGGCCCTCCAACCCTCCAACCCTCCAACCCTCCAACCCACCCTCTACGACCTCAACGGCCGCCGCGTAGACAGCCAGCACCCCGCCCCCGGCATCTATCTCGTGAAGACCGCCCAGGGAACCCATAAAATCGCGGTGAAATAAACCGCCCACCAACCCATCAACAAACCAAACCACCAAACCAACCAACAAAACCAACCCACCAACAAACCAATGTACAAAACCTCACGCCTACTCAGCCTGGCCATGCTCATGGCCGCCCCTGTGCTCACACACGCCCAGGTGACCGACGCCCCCGCAGGCTATAAACTTGTTTGGAGCGACGAGTTCGACGGCGCCGCCCTCGACGAGAAGACATGGAACATCGAAGTGAACGGCGACGGCGGCGGAAACCAGGAACTGCAGTTCTACCGCCGCGACAACGTGGCCGTGGCCGACGGCAACCTCGTCATCACCGCCCGCCGAGAGAACTATAGCAACCGCGCCTTCACCTCCGGACGCATCAACAGCCGCAACAAGGCCTACTTCAAGCACGGCATCCTGCAGGCACGCATCAAGATGCCACGCACGGCCAACGGCCTCTGGCCGGCCTACTGGATGATGGGCAACGACTTCGGCACCGTGGGATGGCCCCGCTGCGGCGAGATGGACATCGTGGAGATGGGCCATTTCAACGGCATCAACAACGGCACCCAGGAGAGCTATTTCTCGGGCACACTGCACTACGGCAAGAGTGCCGCCAACGAAGACCACCAGATGATCAGCCAGGACTTCACGGCTCCCGACGACAACAAGGTGGAGAACGACGACTATCATGTGTTCACCGTAGAGTGGGACGACAACAACCTCTACATGTACTACGACCTGCAAGGCTACCTGGCCGCGCAGAAACGCAAGGCGCGCTACTTCTCGGCCAGCATCGCAGCCGCCACCGACGTCAACTCGCCGGGCACCTACTTCCAGAAGCCCTTCTTCTTCATCTTCAACCTTGCCGTGGGCGGATCGTTCACCAACATCTTCTCGCCGGCGGCCATCACGGCCCTGCCCAATGCCGGCGACGAGGCCAAGATGTATGTCGACTGGGTGCGCGTCTACCAGGCCGACGACGATACCAACGCGCTCTACGCCTCGCCACAGGGCAGCAACATCCCCGAGACACCCGGCACGGGCGACACCCAGGGCCCCGACTCGCTCACCGCCTATGGCTACTATGGCCACGCCGCCCTCGACGACCAGGGCCGCAGCACGTTCGACTTCGCCAACTCCACCGATGCCGTGCTCATCGGCACCAGCGGTGGCGTGACCGATGCTTTCGCTGCCACCACCAAGGCCAACTACAATGTCGACGAGGTGCACAACTTCCTCTACATCTGGAGCGACACCTATTCGGCCCTGCCCTCAGAGGGTGTCAACTCGTTCGGCTTTGAGGAGTCGTACAACCATTACCAGGTCAACAGCGTGGGATGGTCGGGACTGGGCTATGCCTCCTCGGCCGACAATGGCAAAGACCTCTCGATGATCGACGACGACTATGTGCTCCACTTCGCCATGCGCGGCACCGATGCCGACGCCCATGCCAGCCATCAGGTGATGGTGGGCAAGGCCAAGTTTACGCTGGGCATCACGCCCTTCGACAACGCCCCCGTGCTCGGCGACTTCAAGCGCGACGGCAGCTGGACCAGCTTCGACATCCCCGTGAAGGCCCTCAAGGCCCTCGCCGGCGGCAACCTCTTCGACGCCGACGGCGGCCCCACGGCCTACGTGGGCAACGTCTTTGCCGTGATGAGCGGTGGCAGGCAGGGCACCGAGCTGCAGTTCGACAATGTGTTCTTCTACAAAAACCCGCTGGTCAACAAGAACCTGCCCACCACCGACCTCACCACCCTCGTCGGCCCCTACGCCACGCGGGCCGTGGAGAACGGCACACACACCTTTGACCTCGACGATGCCGACGGCGCCGTGCTCATCGGCACGAGCACCGGCGTGACCGAGGCCCTCTCGGCCGTCACCCTGCACAACTACAACGTCGACGATGTGAACAACTTCTTCTGGGTGTGGAACGGCGGCGACTACACCGGCATGCCGTCCGACGGCAACAACTCCTTCGGCTGGGCCGAGAGCTGGACACGCCTGCAGGTCAACGGCACCTCTACCTGGGCCGGCGCCGGATATGCCTCGCAGGGCAAGGGCAAAGACCTCTCGGCCATCGACGACAGCTACTACCTGCACTTCGCCATGAAGGGCAGCGACGTGCTGACCCATCCCTCGCAGACCGTCACCGTGGGCAACGCCGTGTTTGTCATCGGCCATGCCACAAACGGTACCCAGATTCTGGGCGACTACAAGCGCGACGGCGAGTGGTACAACTTCGACATCCCCGTGGCCAAGCTGCGCCAGCTGGCCGGCGGCACGCTCTTCGACGGCGCCTCCAACTTCATGGGCAACGTCTTTGCCGTGAGCACCACCCACCTGGCCGGGGCCGAGGTCAACTTCGACAATGTGTTCTTCTACAAGAAGCGTTCCGACAGCAATCCGGTGGTCATGCCATCCTTCGTGACCGCGGCCCTCACCGCCGAGGGCACCACCACCTTCGACATCGCCGGTGCCCGCGACGTGGTGCTCATCGGCACCAGCACCGGTGTGACCGAGGGCTTCAACGGCAACATCAAGGCCGACTATAACGTCGACGACGTGACCCACTATCTCTACGTCTGGGACGGCACCTACACGGCCGAGGGCCACACGGGCAAAAACTCGTTCGGTTACGACGAGGGCTACACCGTCTACACCGTGGGCACCACCGGATGGTCGGGACTGGGCTATGCCTCGCAAGGCAAGGGCAAGAACCTCTCGATGCTCGACGACACCTATTGTCTCCACTTTGCCATGGCCGGCACGGGCAACGAGACCCACCTGGTGACCGTGGGCAACACCAAGTTTGCCATCGGCCCCACGGGCTACGACGACCACGGCAATATGACCCCGGCCCTGGCCGACTATCCGCGCGACGGACAATGGTACAACATCGACATCCCCTACGCCGAGATCCGCAGCAGGGCCACCGCCGTGTTCGACAGCCCCCAGGCCTACACGGGCAATGTGTTTGCCGTGCTGAGCGGAGGCAAGCAGGGCACACAGCTGCAGTTTGACAACGTGTTCTTCTATCGCACCGTGGCCACGGGCATCACCGCCCCATCAACCCGCCAACAACCCACCCCACAAACCAGCCAACCCGCCATCTACGACCTCAGTGGCCGACGGGTGACCACCATGGCCAAGGGCGGCATCTACATCGTCCGCACGGCCGAGGGTGTGCGCAAGGTGGCCGTGACCAAGTAGACCTATGCCAACCATCACAAGCCTCATCAGCATGCACATGACACGCACCACACAGTTTCTCCACGGCCTTCTCGCAACCCCTGCGCTGCCTGCCCGCACCGCCGCCGCCGTGCGCACGGTGCTCCTGCTGGCTGCCATGGCAGTGGCCGCACTGCCTTCCCAGGCCCAGAAACGAAGCCTAAAGCGCGGCGTGTGCTGGGACGAGAAGACGCAGCTACTGACCCCTGCCACGGCCAGCCTGCTGGCACCGGGCGTGAGCTGGGTGTACACCTGGGGCGCCACGCCACGCAACAGCGCCACCACGGCTATGGGGCCCGACGCCCCCCTGGCCTTCGTGCCCATGTGCTGGAACGGCGGTTTCGACGAGGCGGCCCTGCGCGCCTACCTCACCGCACATCCCGGCGTGGAGTATCTGCTGGGGTTCAACGAGCCCAATATCGCATGGACCTCGGGCGGCAGCAGCATGACGCCACAGCAGGCCGCCGACGCCTGGCCTCGCCTGGAGAAGATTGCCGACGACTACGGACTGAAACTCGTGGCCCCCGCACTCAACTTCAGCGGCGACAACGTGGGCGGCACCGTCTACAGCACGCCCTACGACTGGCTGGAGGCCTTCCTGGCGCTCTACCCCACGGCACGCATGGACTATCTCTGCCTGCACTGCTACATGGACTATGCCACGGCCGTGAAATGGTTTGCCACGGAGTATTTCTACAAAGATATCTATACGGCGGCCAACCAGGCCAAGTATCCGCGGCTTGCGGCCTGGCTCCAGGCCAACGGCGAGCGGCCGCTGTTCCTCACCGAGTTCTGCGCCATGGGCAACGACTTCCGCAGCAACGGACTGACCATCACACCCGCCCTGCAGATCGACCACATGACCCAGAAGCTGCAATACCTTGAGCAAAGCCCGCGCGTGGCCGCCTACGCCTGGTTCATGGCCAACGGCGACGCCACGAAGACGCCCTACTGGAGCCTGATGCAGAGCAACACCGCCGCGAGCGACCTCTCGGAGGTGGGCAAGGTGTATGTCTATATGTCGGCCTTCGACACCACGCGCTACTACGGTCCCGGCAGCGTCATCGCCGCCAAAGACTACGTGGATGCCAGCGTCGATGCACAGCAGGTGCGCCTGCGCAGCAACAGCGAGGCGGGCACGGCTGCCGACCTGCCCCTGCAGGTGGAGCTGCTGCCGAGCGCATGGGCCAGCTATCAGGTGGAGCTGCCCACGGCAGGCGAGTATGCCCTGACGCTGCGCTGCAACGCCACCGAGAGCCACAGCCTGTGGGTATATGTCGATGGCAAGAAGACCGCCACGGGCACCCTGACGGCCACCGGCACACAGTGGGACGACCGCACGCTGACGCTCACGCTGCCCACAGGCCGTCATCGGCTCATGGTGTTCAACGCCTCAGCCACGCCCATGCTCGTCAACCGTCTCGTGCTCGATGCCACTACCGGCATCGCCAACCCACCGGCCCATCAACCCTCCAACCCACCAGCCCGCCAGCAAACCATACACGCCCTCAACGGCATGCGCCTGCAGAAACCCGCCAGAGGCATCAGCATTGAGCAGAACGTGTGCGACGACGGCACGGTGAAGGTGAGGAAAATATTAAGATAACGAGCCATCTATCCATTTATCAAAACTTTATGTCTATGAAAAAATCATTGTTACTTCTCATGGCCTTCATGACCGTGCTGACGACAATGGCGCAACCCGCCGACGTGCCGGCCGTGAGCACCACCGACAATGTCTATCCGCTCTATGTCAATGGCGGGCAGAATGGTTTCAACTTCTACGACTGGGGCGGAGGCTCCGGCACCACAGTCGACGTGAATGGCACCCAGGTCTACCAGATCAGCGGGTTCAGGTATTTTGGATCCGGGTTCAACAAGGTGGACGTATCGAACAAGAAGTTCTTCCACATCGACATCTATCCCACGCAAGAGATGACACTGGGTGCGGTGATGATCTGCCGCAACGAACAGGACAACGGCAACGAGGGCGAGAAAGGCGTGAACCTCCCCACCCTCACGCCCAACCAGTGGAACGCCATCGACA
Organism: Prevotella sp.; assembly: GCA_041856205.1. Classification (GTDB taxonomy): domain Bacteria; phylum Bacteroidota; class Bacteroidia; order Bacteroidales; family Bacteroidaceae; genus Prevotella. The sequence goes on along the minus strand of JBHAFS010000140.1, from coordinate 16,549 downwards.
TTCCCGTGCAGGACTATATCGACGGCGGTGCGGCCCTCACACGCCTGTACCAGATCAAGCTGATGGGCAGCGTGGTGGCACATGCTGCGGGCGTGAACGCCAGCGATGGCTTTGCCGACGGTGACGGCACCGCAACGTTCTACATCGGCAACGAGTATTTCTATGGTACCCGCATCACCGACACCACAGCCCCCGTGCTCGTCACGGCCGAGGCCACCACGGTGAACGGCAACGACGTGACGCTCACGCTCAACGCCACCGACGACAATGCACCCATCACCTACACCATCACCGACGCGGCCAACAACCTGACCTACACCGCCAACGGCACAGCAGGCACCACGACCACCAAGACCATCACGGGGCTTGAGGGACTGACCACCTACAACTGGACGGTGCAGGCCACAGACATTGCCGGCAACCCGTCGAACACCATCCCACTGAGCTTCACCACGACGGAGGGCTTCAAGATTACCGCCGCCCCTGCGCCGACCGTCGACGCATCGAAGGTGAAGGCCATCTTCTCGGACGCCTACACCCCTGCCACCTCCTACAACATCGGCGGATGGGGACAGAGCACCACGTATGAGACCACGGCCGTGAGCGGGGACAATGTCATCCACCTGAAGAAATTCAACTACCTGGGCTTTGAGTTCGCCTCGGATGTCGACCTCGCCAACATGAACTATCTGCACATCGACGTGCTGCCGCGCCAGGCCATGACGATGGGTATCACCCCCATCATGCGCGGAGGCAGCCCGGTGGAGAACTCCACGAGCCTGGGAACACTCACGGCAGACCAGTGGAACAGCATCGACATTCCGCTGTCGAAGATCGGACTCGACTTTGCCAACTATGCCGCCTTCCAGCTGAAACTGGACAAGGGAGCAGGTTCTGACGAGGTGTATGTAGACAATATCTACTTCTACCACAACGGGCAGGGCAACTTCTTCGTCGAAACAGCCAACGGCGTGGCCACCGTGGGTGGCGACCTCACGGCCGACAACGTAAGCCTGGTGAACGATGCCGATGCGATGTTCATCGACCTGACGGGCGTGGCATCGGTGGCCGAGGATGTGAACCTCAGCCCCAAGCACAAGAACGCGCTCATCGCCGTGACCGGCACCCATGGCGACACCAACGTGGCCGCCGCGAAGTATGACGCACTGGCCGGCACGCCCAACATGGTGGTGCAAGACACCTGGCTCTTCCCCGTGACGCAGATCCAGATCACCGACGACCCCACCGAGCCGCAGTGGATGGGCCAGCGCGCCGTCAACCAGGATGTGAAGTTCATCAGCACGGGCAGCACGGGCTACAAGGTATCGCGCGTCATCCCGGCCAAGACATTCGTCACGACCTACACCACGGCGGCCGTCAACATCGCCGACCTGCCCGCCGGACTCACGGCCTGGGAGGCTACCGGCTATGATGGCACTGCCATCACCTTTGCCAAGGCAGGCACCATCGCCGCCTTCTTCCCCTATGTGCTCTACAATGCCAACGATGCCGAGGTGGAGTTCAGCTTCGCGGGAACGGGCGACTTCAACCTCAACGGATGGGCCACAGGCAACGTGGCAGCCCACGCTGTGGGCTCGGCCAACTTCCAGGGCAACTTTGCCAATAAGGTGACCGACGGCAGCCAGTGGATCCTGCAAAATGCCACGGGCACGGGCAGCGCGGCCGAGAGCGTGGTGTTCAAGAAAGCCAACGGCGCCACCATCACTGCCTTCCGCGCTTACTTCACCGGACTGACGGCCACCGCCGCAGCCAAGTTCAACGGCTTCGATGCCGCCACTGCCATCGATGCCATCAACGCGTCTACTGCCACCGACAGCAAGGTGTATAGCATCAACGGCATGGAGATGAAGCCAGGGCAGCGCCTGCCCAAGGGTATCTATATTGTCAAAGGAAAGAAATACATTGTGAAATAACTCATAACAACACGATCATGGAAAAGAAAACCTATCATGCTCCGCACATCATACTACGACCCCTGACCACCGAGACACTGCTGGCCTCCAGTGACACGGCCGACCCCGCCAGCCTGAGCGGAGGCATATCGGCAGAAGAGGTCACCGATGGCTACGCCTCCACGAAGAGACATTACAGCGTATGGGACGAAACGTCTGAGGACTACTGACCAGATCCTCCAGCCCCGCCGGTTACCATTTTCTTGTTTCCTAAGAAATCGCCACAATCTCTACCCTGAGTTTCAGGTTGACATATCATTTCGGGCAAGAAATACGTTAAGTAACAAGAAAATACACGGGGAGAAATATAAAGACAACAAATAATAACACTTGAAAGCCGTCATTTGCTGTCAAGGTTGTCGGCAAACAAGAAGTATATGATAATTTCTAAAAAACATCAAACGTGAGACGGCGGGAGGGCATGAACCAACAAACCAGCCCACCAGCCCACTAACAAACCAACAAACCAATATGAATAAGAAAAAGCTGGTACCCGCCCTGCTCCTTGCGGGATGCCTGTGCATAGCGGCGCCGCTGCAAGCCAGGAGCACAGCAAGCAACGACAAGCCGCTGCCCGTGTATCTCGACCCAACGAAGGACATCGAGACCCGCGTAGAAGACGCCTTGCGGCGCATGACACTCGACGAGAAAATTGCCGTAATACACGCGCAGAGCAAGTTCTCGGCCCCCGGCGTCAAACGGCTGGGACTGCCCGACTTCTGGACCGACGACGGCCCTCACGGCGTGCGTCCCGACGTGCTGTGGGACGAATGGGAGCAGGCCGGACAGACCAACGACTCGTGTGTGGCCTTCCCGGCACTCACCTGCCTGGCTGCCACCTGGAACCCGCAGATGGGATGGATCTACGGCAAGAGCCTGGGCGAGGAGGCCCTGTACCGTGGCAAGAACATGATTCTGGGACCCGGCGTGAACATCTACCGCACGCCGTTGGGCGGCCGCAACTTTGAGTATATGGGCGAAGACCCGTTGCTGGCAGCCACGATGGTGGTGCCCTACATCCAGGGCCTGCAGTCGAACGGCGTGGCGGCCTGTGTGAAGCACTATGCCCTCAACAACGACGAGGAATACCGCCACCAGGTGAACGTGGTGGTGAGCGAGCGCGCCCTGCACGAGATCTACCTGCCGGCCTTCAAGGCGGCCGTGCAGAAAGGCAAGGTGTGGGGACTCATGGGGGCATACAACCTCTACCGCAACCAGCACAACTGCCACAACGACTACCTACTCAACCAGGTGCTGAAGCGCGACTGGAGGTTCGACGGCGTGGTGGTGAGCGACTGGGGTGGCGTACACGACACCAAGGAAGCCATCGAGAACGGCCTCGACATGGAGTTTGGCACCTGGACCGACGGGCTTACCATGGGCAGGACCAACGCCTACGACAACTACTATCTGGCCGAGCCTTACAAGCAGCTCATCAAGGAAGGCAAATACACCGAGCGCGAGCTCAACGAGAAGGTGCGCCGGGTGCTGCGGCTCTACTACCGCACCACCATGGCGCCCAAGGCCAACCACGGGTTCCTCTGCTCAGAGAGCCACTACGAGGCGGCCCAGAACATTGCGGCCGAGGGTATCGTGCTGTTGCAGAACAAAGGTGGCGTGCTTCCCATCAACACGGCCAACGCCCGCGGCGACAGGCTCAAGGTGCTGGTGGTGGGCGAGAATGCCATCAAGATGATGACGGTGGGCGGCGGCTCGTCGTCGCTGAAGGTACAACACGAGATCTCGCCCCTCGACGGGCTCAGGGCGCGCCTGGCCGGAGTGGCCGACGTGGAGTATGAGCGTGGCTATGTGGGTGACGTGACCGGTGCCTACAACGGTGTGACCACCGGACAGGACCTCTCTGAGAAGCGCAGCGCCCAGCAGCTCATTGCCGATGCCGTGGGCAAGGCCCGCACGGCCGACTATGTCATTATGTTCGGCGGACTGAACAAGAGCGACCATCAAGACTGCGAGGGGCACGACCGTAAGGAGTACGGACTGCCATACGGCCAGGACGACCTCATCGAGGCTCTTGCCAAGGCCAACCCTCGCACCGTCTACGTCAACATCTCGGGCAATGCCGTGGCCATGCCTTGGAAAGACCGCGTGCCGGCCATCGTGCAGGGATGGTTTATCGGCTCTGAGGCCGGCATCGCGCTCGCTGCTGTGCTCGCGGGTGATGTCAACCCCTCGGGCAAGCTGCCCTTCACCTGGCCCGCAAGCCTCAACGACGTGGGGGCCCACGCCCTGAAGACCTACCCCGGCACCTGGCGCGCCGACAAGAAAATCATCGACGAGGAATACAAGGAGGGTGTGTATGTGGGCTATCGCTGGGCTGACAAGATGAAGACGCGCCCGCTGTTTGCCTTCGGCCACGGACTGAGCTACACCTCCTTCCAGCTCTCTGACCTGCGCCTCGACAAGTCGGCCATGAGTCTCAACGACAGCCTCACCGCCACCGTCACGGTGAAAAACACCGGCAGTAGGCCGGGCAGCGAGGTGGTGCAGCTTTACATCCACGACCAGAAGGCATCGGTAGACCGTCCCTACAAGGAGCTCAAAGGCTTCAGCAAGGTGTATCTGCAGCCGGGTGAGCAGCGCGACGTGACCATCACCATCGGTCGCGACGCCCTGAGCTTCTACGATGAGGGCACGCACGACTGGAAGGCTGAGCCGGGCCGCTTCGAAGCGCTCGTAGGCAACGCATCCGACCACATCACCCTGAAGAAGGCCTTCGACCTTCAATAAGACAACAATAGATCACACCTCTGGCTTCGTATTTATGATTTGGCATTATCTTTGCAAGAAGTATTATATCAACCCAATATTCAACGAAAATGAAAGAAATAAAGAAAATAGCCGAGGGAGAGAACTTCACCGCGGCCGACTTCGGCAAAATCAGCGAAGTGAACGAGTATGTGTTTGACCTGGGAAACGTGAAGATACCCGGCAAGGTGTTCGGCGGTCAGTACCTGGGCACCACTGGCAGCCAGTTCTCGTTCCAGTATTTCAATCCGGGCGAGGAGACAGGCTTCTATCACACCCACACCACGCACGAAGAACTCTACATCTTCTTGGGAGGCAAGGGCGAGATTCAGATCGACGGTCAGAACATCCCCGTGACCGAAGGGTCGGTGGTGCGTGTGGCACCTGTGGCTAAGCGCACCATCCGCAACAACGGCCAGGAGCCAATGCTCATGCTCTGCGTGCAGTATAAGGTCAACTCGTTCACAGCCGAGGATGCCATTGACGGCAACATATCGCACGAACCCGTCAAGTGGTAATAAACGGTCAACAGCTCTAACATCAAAAAAGCGCCATACCTTGTTTCACAATACATGATGAAACGAAGTACGGCGCTTTTTTATATGGCAACGATTACTACCGATGATGGCTATATCAATCGAGCGCAAGCTTTCGGGCCATCATACAGGCACCGACGACACCTGCTTTCTCACGCAGTTTGGAGAGTACGATGCGGGTATCACGATTGACGAGGTTGAGCGAGTTTCTGATGACTGCCGACTTGATGGGGTGTATCAGATAGTCTCCGGCTACCGACAGTGTGCCGCCGATGATCACCAGCTCGGGGTTGAAGATATTGATGATACCGGCCAGAGTACCTCCAAGGGCATAGCCCATCTGCTCGACGATGTCGATGCACAGCGGGTCTTCATGGAGCAGGGCATCGACCAGATTGTCAAGTGTCAACTCGTCTTGGGGAATACCCGACAGCACCGATGTCTCGCCATTACTCAGCCGATCCTTGACAATCCGAAGGAAAGCAGAGCCAGAGGCCTCTGTCTCCAGGCATCCTTTCTTGCCACACTGGCAGAGCACCTCGTTATCAAAGGCATGTATGTGCCCCAGCTCACCGGCGTAGCCCGACTTGCCCTTATAGAGCTTGCCATCGATGATGATACCCATTCCCAATCCCCAGCTCAGATTGATGAATAACACATGCTGCTCTCCATTGCCCTGCCCTTTAAGATACTCGCCGTAGGCCATGGCGCGGGTGTCGTTCTCTATGCTTGCGTTGAGCTGTAACTTCTCGCTCAGCAGACGTGTGAGCGGCTCTTCAGAAAAGTTGAAGATGCTGTAGCTGTAGCCACTGTCGGGATTGACGCGGCCAGAGATATTGAAGTTGACATTGAAAATCTTTTTCCGGTCAACACCCGACTTGGCTATGAAGTCGAGAATCAGTTCGCACAACTTGTCGAGCGACTCAAGCGTGTTCTCAATCTTCATCGGCTCGTTCTCGCAAAGCGCTATCAAGTCGCCCCTGAAATTGATGATGCCGATGTCCACCGAACTCTTGCAGCAGTCAACCCCCACGAAGTATCCGCTGTCAGGATTCAGACCATAGAGAGTGGGCTTACGCCCCTCAGCGGTCTCAAGTTTGCCATACTCGTTGACAAAACCCTCCTCATTGAGTTCGCCAACCATCTTGGACACGGTAGGCACGCTGAGCCCCAACTCTTTGGCCAGGTCATTGTTGGTAGAGTTGCCGTTGTTGATAAATAGTTCAATAATCTTGCTTTTGGTCGGATTGAATTTGTTGTCCTTGCCGCCTTGAAAGATATTTCCCATATTGGTTTGTTTTGTTAGTTTGTTGGTTTACACCTCCCAGCGGTGAGAAACGGTCTGTTTTTTAGAGCCATCGCAGGTCGTCAAGAGGAGTGTCAACAAGGTATGATGAACACCTTAATCTGTTTCTTACTAAGTATATTAATAAATGCGGGCGCAATTTACAAAATATTTAGTTAACATACAAGAGAAATGTCCACTATTTTGGGGAGGCAGCTCACAAATCGTTGATAAAATTATATCTATCTTGGAAAACTCAAATACACATAATATGCTTACCCGAAATCCTTTATTAACTGACTACGAGTTGTTTTCCTTCAACAAGGATGCCCCCCAATCAAAAAGGTTGGTCGTGGTGGTGCTTTTTTGTTACTGTCGTTGAATTCATCATAAAGAACAACTTCTCCCAGCCATTGAGTACATGGCTCTGCCCCATACAACTCTTGGGAAGAAGGTTGTCCGATAAAATGACTATCATTGTTCATAGTGATTATTTGTCCCAAACGAAAATACCCACAAGGGACGATCCCTCGTAAGAAGCCTCTGCCCTATTTTTATACATTCCTTGAGCTTTTACAGGACAGCAGTTATCCCAAAACAGGGCTTGCAGACCATTCCTGCAAGCCCTTGACGAATGAGAGAGCTATTTATTATTGAACGCATCCAGTGCTATCGTTGGAGCACCATTGTCAAAGCATCCCATATTGTAGCCATCATTATATCCGTTCGGAGCTTCGGGCTCCCAGTAGAATATTCCTTCTACAGGCGCAGACATCATCTTTGTGATAAGCCTTTTGCAGGGCTCCGGTTGATCATAAGGCATGCCAATCTCACATATCATCACCGGTTTCTGATATTTCTGTTTAAGATGGTTGATATTGGCAATGCACTCATCTGCTACTTTCTCCCAGCCGCCATCTCGGTTTTCGGTTACAGCCCAATAAGGATAGAGCGACATGCCTATCATGTCGTATTTACCTCCATTGGCATCGAGTATGTCAAACATCCTGTCGTAACGCCATTGGTCGTTTCCGCTGTCCAGATGAACGATGACCAAGGCATCGGGGAACACCTTTTTCACAGCATCATAGCCGGCATTGTTGAGTTCTGTCAGCTGCTTAGGATTTTCCACAGATCCTACGGGCAGCATCATGCCTGGCGTCGTCTCGTTGCCGATCTGCACCCATTCGGGAGTGACGTCTGCAGCCTTCAAGGCTGTCAAGGTTGCTGTTACATGATCGGCTACAGCCAGCTTCAACTCGTCGAAGGATAGGTTTTCCCACGCCTTTGGCATGTGCTGGTTACCAGGGTCGGCCCAGGTGTCGGAGAAATGGAAGTCTATCATGGTACGCAGTCCGAGTCGCTCTGCACGGCGTGCCTTCAATACGACATCATCGATATTGTTCCACCCATCGGCAGGATCTACCCATACACGAAGACGGATTGAATTAACGCCGCAGTAGTCACGAAGCAGTTCCATACATTCCTTCTCTGTGCGATCGTTGCCGGGAGTATAGAATTTAGACCCCTCTGACTCCAGTTGGGTGAGCCAGCTTACATCGGCACCACGTGCAAATCCCGTCTCTTTGACAAAGGCAGATTCTTCCTGTCGGGGATTGGTGACAGGGTCGTCCTGCGTGCATCCGGTAGAGAAGAAGGTAGATGCCAGAATAAATATAGAAAATAAAGTGTTCATCTTCATGTGATTTGGTTTATTTGAGTGAATATGAATAAGTTTGCTTGCCGAGATTTACTGTGAGGATGTAGGTCTTACCCACCTCAAGACTGTTGTCGCCGTCGAAGCCCGTTGTGGCATCTGAATGTCCCAGACGCAGGGTGCCATTGCCACCGCCGAAGAACACCCCCCAGTTGTGATTGATGAGAACCTTCACGCCCCATGGCGTTTCCTTCTGCTTGACAAACTCGCCCGTGAATATCTCAGGATTGTCTGCCGACTGCACCATGTCGTGCTCAGACCAGTCGTCGTTGAGACCAACAAAGGTGACCGCTGAGACAGCAGTAAGGGTGTATGTCAGGTTTTTCATGCTGAAGTCCATCACATACAGGCCTTTCTCAGGAGCAGGAATATTCCCGTCAGACTCTGCCAGCACCAGGTTTCCAGCAAGCGGCGTAGCACCGCTCGCAGCCTTATATGCCGGATTCCAGGCCTGCTCGGTGTACACACGGTAGCCCCATTCGGAATCTACCCAGTGAGCGCCACCATAGCCGAGTGATGCCTCATCATAGAGTGTCAGATGGTCACCGAAACCATTCCAATCGACCAAGCCTGAGAAATAGAGCTGTTGTGAAACAGCAGGCTCAGGGGCCACCTCGCCGACAGCCACGGAGTACTGCAATGGGTTGGATAGGTCGAGCACGAGATGGGTCGGTCCTGCCGGCAATGAGACACTGATCGTAGATGACGTGCTTCCAAAGTTCAGGTTTTGGGCATCACCGCCAAATCCGACCTGCTGCTTGACAGGTTCACCTGTATCCGTGGTCGCAGTGTTATAGAGTGAGCCTTGCCCGGAGATGGTGATGTTTACAATTCCTGCCTGAGACATATTGACGGGAAGTGTCCATTGATTGGCGCTCTTGTTGTATTCCATTTCACCGCTGACATCACCGCTGACCGAAAGGTTATCGATATGCAAGGCACTCCACCATCCTTCTACTGTGTTGACCGTAGTATAATAGCAACCGCTTGGGCTGGGGAACCAGAAGTTCCAGTGGCTGTCGTCTGAGGAGGCGTAGAACACACGCCCGGAAACGCCCTGGTTACCCCAGGTCACGTTGTTATTCTCACGGAACCACCAGTTCTCCCATCCGTTCACGCCCATGAAACCGCGGTAGATGCCGTTTTCGGCAGGTGAGGCGAGTTGCATGGATGTTTCATTCTGGTCTTTGTCCAGAACACGTCCGAGGTTCAAGTGGATACGATAAGGCTGCACGCCCACCTTTAAAACATTGGAATAAGTTGGAGCCATATTGGCACCCAGTGATGACTTGACACGAATCCACAATGGAGCGAGGACGTCAGCCTCAAAGTTCAGACGCCCCAGCAACGAATTGAAACCCTCGCTGAGGAATTGACGTGAGAAGACACCTTTGTCAACAACCAGTTCAAGAGGGGCTGTGAAGTCTTCATTGGCCGACAACTGGATGGTTGTTTCTGCCGCATTTATAGGAGCTTGAACGGTTGTATCGTTCAGCACAAGCTTCCCGTCTCCACTCCAATAAAGCGTAAGCACCAGGGCATTGGGGTTGTCGGGTGAGAGTATGATTTCCTTTGAGGCACCTGCAAGGGTGATGTCATCGCCAAAGACGAAGACTTTGTCCAAATCGCTGCTGCATGATGTGAATGTCGCCATGCAAGCAAGCATGGAACAAACGACATATAATATATGACCATTGATTTTCATAACGCTGACTTAGTATTGTGGATTGTGAAGATTAGGATTGGCAGTAAGGTCGGTCGCAGGAATGGGATAGATGTTGTATCGGTTGTCGACAGCTCTTCCGTCAAGCACGCCACCCTTCCATTGCCAGAGGTAACGATCGGTAGTAAACTTGTTGAAACGTACAAGGTCAGTACGGCGTATAGACTCCAGGTAGAGCTCTCGTCCACGTTCGTCCAGCATGAAGTCGAGCGTCAAGTCTGCATCTGAGATCATTCCGCTCTGATCATTGTGATAAGCACGCAGTCGAACCTTGTTCACCAAGTCGAGGGCCTGGGCGCGTGAAATGCCCGAGCCGCCACGCAACTGCGCCTCTGCTGCCATCAGGTAGACATCGGCAAGGCGGAGCATAGGATAGTCGGTATCGCAGCCTGTAGCCTGTGAGTTGGAGGCTGCCTGACCATCGTCGGTGAGATTACTGAATTTCTCAAAGAAATATCCCTCTGATTGATTGTCAATGGCCCCGGTGAAATATTGTGCCTGTCCGTCGGTATAGAAGAGCGCACGCTTGTCCTTTGTTGTTGACAGATCGCCAAACTTATCAACAATTTCTCCGCGGGCACGGAACATACCCCACCCGCTGGCAAGACCATATTTGGCAGGGTCTTGCGTGCTGGAGTTTCCACATGAGCCGCATACCAGATAGGTTCCTCCACCCCACGTTACCGATGTCGTGGCATCGCATACCAGCGAAAATAGTATTTCATGGGTACGCTTGTCGTTGTCGGCATTGAAGAGACGGGTATAGTCTGACTCGAGATAGAGCTTGGGATTGTTGATGATCTGCTTGCAAGCATCGATACATTCGGTATAGTACTTCGTGTCCTCAGCCCCACGGTAAACCTTGCTGTTCAGACAGAGCCTGGCCAGCAAGGCCCATGCAGCAGGCTTAGCGGCGCGACCATATTCGTTCTCGTCGGGCAAGGCCTCTGAAGAACCTTCAGCCACCAGAGCTTTCAGTTCACTCTCGACATAATCGAACAGCCCTATTCCATCATAAGCCTCGGGGACATATCCTGTCACGGGTGTTGTCTCGTCTACCTTGGGCCCCTGCCGATAAAGGTCGAGTACCATCCAATAACTGAAGGCGCGCACAAACCTTGCCTCGGAACGATAGCCACGGATTTCTATCTGCTCGGCATCGGTAAACTTGGCAATAGCAGCATCGCTACAGTTGCGCAAGAACTCATTACAGAGGGCTATGTTGAAGTAGAGCCAGTAATAAGTATCAGAGACCCAGGCATCCTGTGAACTCCATGTGATATAGGTCAAATCTACAAGATTATTACCAGACAGCCATGTGTTTGCCACCTCGTCGGTTGCTGCTTCTTGCAGATTGAAATACCCGCGTGAGAAGTCCTGACCGTTGATGGTGGAGAGGTCACCATTGTCTCCTCCCTGTCCCTGACCGGCCAGCACATACGAAGCATATATTTTTGCCAGCACACGTTTATAGTTGTTGGCATCAGCATACACCTGTCCAGATGTGGTCTCTGTTGTTGGCATCTGGTTGAGATCATCAGTACACGACGCCGACAATAATCCGGCAGAGATGATCAGTATTGATAGAATATAATGTTTCACTGTAGTAATGTTTAGAAGTTAAGTCCCAGAGTAACAGAATAAGTGCGTGGACGCGGATAGACGGCGGTATCAACACCCGTTGAACACTCGGGGTCCACACCCGAATAGTTTGTGATGGTGAACACGTTCTGGATCATTGCCGAAGCCTGCAGAGTTGCGCCTTTCCATATCTTTCCAAAGTCATAGCTCAACATCAGATTGTCCATCTTTAGGAACGAAGCATTCTCCAGATAATAGTCACTCAGATACTGACGCTTATTGAAGCGTGTATCAAGATAGCTGCTATTGAGGTTGTTCAGTTGATAGTCGTTGTAGCTCATGGTCTCCCATGCCCCTGTGTTCATGGCCATGCCATTGAATACATAGTTGCCAATGTTTGCACGAAGTGATGTGGATACGCTCCATTTCTTGTATCTTAATGAAGTGGAGAAGCCGAAGATCCAGTCGGGGGCAGGAGAATGGGCATGGTATCGGTCGGCGGTAGTGACCTTGCCATCGCCGTTGAGGTCTGCATAGAGTCCTTCGATAGGTCGTCCTGTCTCTTGGTCGTAGAGCTGCTTATAGAGGAAGAATGCGTATGGTGCATAATTGGTAGAGAACACCTGCATCTGATAGGCATCAATCCAAGGGCCTACCCCGGTGTCTGGACTTGGGGCACCTGGAATAAGGGTAAGGTTCTTGATTCTCACACGCTGCCAGGTGGCATTGGTGGTGGCTGTCCATGACCAGTCGTTGGTCTCGACGAGGTGTCCGGACAGGGTAAACTCTACGCCGGTGGAATTTACATTGCCTACATTCTCGAGCATCAGCTTGTCGAAGTTTGTGCCGGCGGGAACGGGTACGTTTGCAAGCAGGTTTTCGGTTTTGCGCGTGTAGAAGTCTGCCGAAAAGGTGAAGCGGTTGTTAAGGAATCCGAGGTCTATTCCGAAATTCCATGCCTTGGTAGTCTCCCACTTGAGGTCAGGGTTGTAGGCTTCAGGACGGTAAGTATAGATGGGGGTACCTCCAAACTGGTATTGCGCACCATCTAATCCTGGGGTATAGACAGGGATGTAGCCATAGTTTGAGATACCGTCCTGCTGTCCGGTAACGCCATACGACACACGAAGTTTCAGGTCGTTGACCATAGGCAGTAGCGACTCGAAGAATTTCTCTTTTGATACACGCCACGCCAATGCCACAGAAGGGAAGGTTCCCCAACGCGAATCTTCAGAGAAACGCGAGGAACCGTCTCGGCGTATGGTGGCAGTAAACAGGTAACGGTCCATGAAGGTATAATTCATTCGGCCATAATATGACAGCAATGTATGGCGCTGGTCTGAGGCTGCAGAGGTAGACTGCTGCACTCCGTCCACATTATATACGGCATAAAAAGGAGAAGTGGTCTTCCAAAACTGATAATCGTAACCAGCAGTGACATCGATGTTCGACCGGATGGCTTCTATGTCGCGATTATAGTTGGCATAGATCGTCAGCAGACGGTTGCTGTTTTTCTGCGGACCATACGAATAGTCTCGACCGCCGGTGGTGTAATAAGACATGGCCTCTTTGGGCACGTAGATGTCACCCTCGCCTCTCGACCAGTCGTAACCGGCGGTAGCATGCATGCGGAGCCCCTTTACCCAACGTACATTCCAGTCTACATCCACATTGCTTATCAGGCGATAGACATCCGAGGTGGATTTGTATTGCAAGAGTCGGCCTAAGGCGTTGGCTTGTGCGCCGGTGACAGGAATCCCATTCAAGTCTATGGCTTCTTCATAGCCGCCAAAATCATCACGGCCAGAATATACAGGCTGTGTGGGATTGAGCGTGGCTGCACCCCAAATGGCACCCGTGTCAGCAAAACGATTCTTCGAATAAGTGGCCTTGGCACTCAAAGTCAAGCGTAAATCGTTATCGAAGAAAGTAGGGCTCAGGTTTACGTTGGCAGAATAACGCCTGGTGTGGTCTGTCTTCAAGATACCTTCCTGATAATAGGCCCCTGTAGACACTCTGAAAGGCAGCCATGATAAAGCGCGACCTGAAATACTGAGATTGTTGTCGGTTCCGAAGGCAGACTGATACACTACATCATTCCAATTGGTATGGGCTGTACCAAGCAATGATTTCTGTCGCTCCGTACCCCTATCGTTTACAACGCTGACAAACTCGTCGGTACTGAGCATGTCAGATGTTTTGGTTCTGGATGCTATAGAGTTGGTTGACTGAAAAGACACTTTCACTCCGTCGCCACTTCCTTTTTTTGTCGTGATAATGATCACGCCATTCGAAGCCCTCGAACCATAGATAGCCGTCGATGAGGCATCTTTCAGCACGGTCATCGTCTCTATGTCATTAGGATTGATGAGACTCAGGAAATTACCACTTCCCGAGACTGACCCTCCCACCTCCATCGGTACGCCGTCGAGAACGATCAGCGGATCGTTCGAGGCATTGAGCGATGCACCACCACGAACGCGTATGGTAGAGCCTGCCGTTGGCGAACCGCCACCATTGACAATCTGCACACCGGCAATCTTGCCATTCATCAGTTCCTCGGCAGAGGAAATCATGCCTTTGTTGAAGTCTTCACTTCCAATAGTGGCTACCGATCCCGTGAGATCATTTTTCTTTCTTACGCCATAGCCAATGACCACCACGTCATTTAGCGTCTTACTGTCCCGGTTCATGCTAACATTCATGGTCTCGGAGGCCACATTGAGCGTTGACGTGTAGTAACCTACATACGATACTGATATTTGCTTGGCATTGGCAGGCAGCTGCAACTGATAATGCCCATCAAGGTCGGTGACAGTTCCTGCCGATGAACCTTCCACCTTTACGGTGGCACCTATGAGCGGCTCTCCATTCTCATCGGTCACGGTACCCTTAATGGTCTTACCTGTTTGTGCGAATACTGAAAACGGCAATAGAAGCATGGCAAGGACGTATCCCAGCATCAATTGCCTGACCCCAGTAGGTTTGTTGGGTTTGTGCATAATAATAGGTTTTTTAAGTTTTTAGATCTTTTGCGGTTGCAAAGCTATTATAATCTTACCTATTATCAATTTTGAAATTGGACAAATGATGCAACATATTGGACACACGGTGCTAATATGCTCAAAAATAACGTGTTATATACGAAACTATCTTCTATCAGTTGTCGGAATTGTGATATTCGCTCGGCTTTACTCCAAATTCCTTCTGGAAACACTTGGCGAAATAAGATGGCGAATTAAAGCCGACCATGTAGCATACTTCTGCCATTGTGAACCGTTGCTGACCCAGCAACATGGCTGCTTTCTGGAGTCGTATGCGACGGATGTAGTCGAGGGGTGACACACCAATATACTTCTTGGTCAGGCGATATAATTGCTTATTGGGGATGCCTGTTTTTTCACACACGAAGTTAACATTCATGTCCGAATCCTTGATGTTTTCCTCTATGACTTGGATAATCTTTGCAAGCTGTCTCTCTGTTACCGACTCGGCCTCGATGGGTTTCGCCTCTGTGATAGCTTCGATACGTACAGATCTCTCCAGATCCTTGCGGGCACTGATGAGTTGTTGTATGCGGTTGGTGAGCACTGCCGGTTCGAAAGGCTTTGCCATGAAGGCATCCACTCCAAGCTTGATGCTCTCATTCTCTGTGTCGTTATCCGATTTGGCTGTCAACAGAACGAGGGGTATATGGGCCAGGCGCGGGTTCTGTTTCAGTCTGTGTACCATCTCCAGTCCGCTCATGATGGGCATCATCTCATCAAGAACTATCAAGTCGGGCAAAAACGAAGCGGCCAATGACAGCCCTGCCCTGCCGTTTTCAGCGATGAGATAGGCATAGTCTTTCTTGATAAGGTCTTTGATAAACATGGCAATCTGTTGATTGTCTTCCACGATCAGCACCTTTGGTTTGTGCTCGTTGTTTTCTTCGTCCACGTTGTCCGTCTGATTGTCTGCCATCATCGTGGATAGAGGTAGGGTGACCGTGAATGTTGTGCCTTGACCTTTTTGGCTGTACAAATCTATAGAGCCATGCATCATCTCAAGATATTTATTGATAAGATACAAGCCCACCCCGGTACCTTCCTTCAGCTTTGCTGTCGATGGTGACCGGTAGAGACGCTGGAACACGAGGTTCTGTTCTTCCTTGGCAATGCCCACGCCATCGTCAGACACCACAATCTCTACATTGTCGCCTCTCACATCAATGCCACAGGAAATGGTAGCGCCCTCTTCAGAGTATTTACATGCATTGGAGAGAAGGTTGGTGATGGCCGACTCAAACTTGATGGCATCGGCTTCAACCCTTAGTCGTGCAAAGGATGAATGGAACACAAAGGTCTTATGCGGATTGTTCTCTTTGAATGTCTCAAAAATACCCTTGCAAAATTCCACCACATCGATTTCCGACATGATGAGAAGGCTGTCTTCTGCATCATCTAACCGATGCAGTTCCAGAGACCGATGAATCATGTTGTTGAGTTTCGCGGCATTGCTATAAACCAGATCAAGTGTTTTCTTCGTCTCTGAGTCTTTCAGCCGTTCTCTCAACACGCTTACCGGGCCCATGATCATGGATAATGGAGTCTTCAAATCGTGAGAGATGTTTGAGAGGAAAGTGAGTTTCTTCTCGGCATTGTCCAACTCTTTCTTCTGCATCTCCATTTTCATGGCATAGAGACGGCGACGGTGACCAAAATATACAAAGAACGTCACTGCAATAACAATCATCAGCAAACCCAACAGTATGGCCCACCACGACAGATACCACGGCCCTTCGGCTTTGAGTGCGATGGACATGGGAACGGTGGAAGAGCCAACTGTTTTGATCAACAATCTGTAATTGCCCATGGAAATGTTCGAGAGTGAAATGACATTCTCCCCTTCAGGCAGGAAGATCCATCCCCCTTCTTCTTTATCCTCTCTCTTTACTAATTTATAGGCATATCGTTCTACAGAGCCTTT
>JBHAFS010000139.1:0-10177 GCA_041856205.1 Prevotella sp. | reverse complement strand
TTCGCAACCGTGGGGGTCTCTTACAGAATCAGATAATCAGATTAATTATGAAAACAAGACATTTACTCCACAAGATGATGGCCACATGCGTGATGGCCATAACGGCAGTTTCGGGTATGGCCAACGACTATACCGACAATCTGGAGGTTAGCATCAACGGTATAGCTACCTCGCAACAAGCTACTATCAGTCTGGTCAAGCAGGCCGATGGCAGCTCTACATTGACACTCAAAAACTTCATCCTGTCGATGGGTGGCAATCAAATTGGCGTAGGTACCATACAGATTGACAGCGTATCTGTGATTGCATCAGGTGACAAGAACGTGCTGGTGGCCAACAAGGTTATTAAACTCAAGGACGGTGAAGGCAACTCACCTTCTGGTCAATGGCTGGGATCTAACCTTCCGCCCATCCCTATCCAGCTCATGGGTGAGCAGCGTGACGATAAGCTCTATGCTGTCATCAACATCGACATGAAGGCTTCGATCAACTCTGACATCAAGGTGACTTTCGGCGATGGCAATTACCAGATAGGCAATAGCTCGTTCGAGGATTTTCACAAGGAGGTGTTCCGTTATGAGGATTGGTTTGGTGATGTAACCGAATACGTAGCCAACGAACCCAACCACTGGCATTCTTTCGGAAGCTCTCACGGATCTTTTGCCAATATCGTAAAGACAACTATCCATACCTTTGCGTCTGATGTGACGCGCCCGGGGTCTACAGGTCGCCAGAGTGTCCTGGTGACTTCCGGAAAAGTCATGGGCATCGCTGTTGCCAATGGAACTATCACGACAGGAAGGATGACCGCAGGTGCCATGGTAGCTACCGATCCCAAGAATCACGCCGAATTAGACTTGGATAGTACGGCTGTTGACAGCAACGGCGATCCTTTCTACACTAAGTTGAGTGGCCTACCCGACTCACTGGCCGTATGGGTGAAGTTCAAGCAAGGTAGTGAAGTAGCCGACTATCCCTATGCTACAGTAAGCGCAGCCATCACCGACGGTACTTATTACCAAGAGCCCAACGACAAGGAATACACCAATATCGTGGCTCGTGGCGGCAACAGAGAAATCGCTTCGAATGGCTTCGCATGGCAGCGTATCTGTTTCCCCTTCACGGCAGTTAACGCCGCCCTTGCCCCCAAAGCCATCTTGGTGACCATCTCTACCAATGCAGCTCCCGGGCAGGGCACGGGCACCGACTCGCTCTATGTCGACGACTTGAGCCTGATCTACAACCAGGATATCACGGTGAAAGGCATCAGCGTACAAGGCCAACCTCTTACACTCGCTGACAACATGAAATACGAATCACTGACTGCCAGCGTGTTGACCTTGGATGACTTTGCGGTAAACACCGATGCCAAGAGGGTGTTTAAGACCGTTGACGTCACCGATGGGAGCAGCGTGGTGTCGATTTTTGTAGCTTCCGAAGACTTGAAAACCTTTAAGACCTACACCATCAATACTCCTAACAAAGTCGTAACGGGTATTGCTGCCGTGGGCACCGGCGCTACCGCCAACAGCTCTGCCACCGACGGCATCTATACCCTCTCTGGCCAGCGTGCCTCGACGATGAAGCCCGGACAGGTGTATATCGTCAAGAAGGGCAGCAAGACCTACAAGGTCGTGAAGCGGTAAGCACCAGGTGCCGACCGGTTGCAGACCTACAATTCTTTGCGGGGAATGAATCGTTACTGGTTCATTCCCCGCTTTTTAATGGCATAAAATTGAAGTATGCCGAGAGATTTTATTTCATGGTGGAAGGCGGTTAACCATATTTTTCGTACATTTGTCCCATCATTTCACAACACTGACCATGGAACAACTACTGCATTATTGCTGGAAACATAAGCGCTTCCCGCTGCATCCGCTGACCACAACGACGGGGCAGGCGGTGGAGGTCATCGACCCGGGACTGCACAACCGCAACGCTGGCCCCGACTTCTTCAATGCCAAGATCAAGATTGACGGCACGCTGTGGGTGGGCAACGTGGAGATACACGAGCGGTCGTCGGACTGGTATGCCCACGGCCACGACCACGATGCGCGGTACGACAACGTGGTGCTGCACGTGTCCGGCATGGTGGATGCCGAGGTGACCACGGCCGCGGGGCACCGTCTGCCACAACTGCAGCTCAGCGTGCCCGACAATGTGCGCGACCATTACGAACAGTTGCTGCGCACCGACAGCTACCCGCCCTGCTATACCATCATTCCCCAGCTGTCGCGCCTGATGATACATGCCTGGATGAGCGCGCTGCAGACCGAACGCCTGGAGCAGAAGACAGAGGCCATCGTCAAGCGCGTAGCCCTGTGTGACGGCTCGTGGGAGGCCGCCTACTTCGTGACGCTGGCCCGCAACTACGGTTTCGGCATCAACGGCGATGCCTTCGAGCAGTGGGCCCTGAACATTCCGTTGCTGGCTGTCGACCATCATCGCGACGACCTGTTCCAGGTAGAGGCCATCTTCATGGGACAGGCCGGACTGCTCGATGCCGCTGCCGTGCCCCAGAGGCATCAGCAGGAGGCGCTGGCCGACGACTACTTTATACGCCTGAGCAACGAATACCGCTATCTGGCCCATAAGTTCGGGCTGAAACCCATCGACCACCACCTGTGGCGTTTCTTGCGGCTGCGACCACAGAACTTCCCGCATATCCGCATAGCGCAACTGGCCAATCTCTACCATCAACGGCGGGCAGGGTTGAGTAAGCTGCTGGAGTGCCAGGACGTGAAGGCAGCCGGTGAGCTGCTGCGCTCCACGGTAACGCCTTACTGGGAGACACACTACGGTTTCGGGACGGCGAGCGACAAAAACGGGAAAAGACTGTCACCGTTCTCGCTCAACCTGCTTGTCATCAACACGGTAGTGCCCATGCTCTTTGCCTATGGCCGCCACCTGCATGACGACCGGCTGTGCGACCGCGCCCTCGACTTCCTGCAGCAGCTCAAGGCCGAGAACAACCACATCGTGCGGCTGTGGCAGGAATGTGGGCTGCAAGTAGACAATGCCGGCGACAGCCAGGCACTCATCCAGTTGAAAAACGCCTACTGCGACCGCCGCGACTGCCTGCGCTGCCGCATCGGGTATGAGTATTTGAGGTAGATTGTTGGTGGGCCGGTGGGCTGGTGGATTGGCTGCCTACCGATAGATTAGGGTGGTCATGGTCTCGGGGGCGAAGATGTGACGGGCCACCCGCAGGATGTCGTCGGCCGTCACGCGGTCGATCTGTGCATAGAGGCGGTCGATGTGGCGCTCCCATCCATAGTGCAGATAGCTCTTGCCAAAGCTCAGCGCAAAGCTCTCATGGTTGTCGCAGGCCACGCTGATCTGTCCCTTGAGCTGCTTCTTGGCAGCCCGCAGACGGGTCTCGGTGATGGGAGCCAGCATCAGCCGGTCGAGCTCGCGACGCACGAGGCGCAGGCAGCGCTTCACATCATGGGGGTCGCACCCGAAATAGGTACACCACAGGCCCGTGTCGCCATAACTCACCATTGAACTCTCTACGGTGTACACCAGTCCGTGATGCTCGCGCAGGATGAGGTTCAGGCGGGCATTCATGCCCGGTCCGCCCAGCATATTGTTGAGCACGTAGAGAGGCATGCGCCGCTCATCGGTCACACTATAGGCCACATTGCCCAGCATGACGTGGGCCTGGTGAGTGCCACGATCGATGATGGTGGGCTGATGGGCTGGTTTGTCAGCGGGTGCGTTTGTTAATAGGCCGGTAGGCCGGCTGACGGGCAGACTTGTTAATGCCGGTACAAGCTGATCTAACTTCCGCACCATCCGCTTGAAGTCTACATCACCATAAATAAAGAACACGGCATTGTCGGGACGATAGTAGCGGCGGGTGAAGCGCAGGGCATCGTCGGTGGTAAACCTCCGCACATTGTCGGCCGTCCCCAGGATGTTGTGTCCCAACGGATGATGGGCAAAGACCAGGTTCTCGAAGTCGTCGAAGATCAGTTCGGCAGGCGAGTCGTTATAGCTTTCTATCTCATCGCAGATGACCTCCACCTCTTTATTAATCTCAGCCTGCGGGTACACCGAATGGAACACGATGTCGGTAAGCAGGTCGATGGCACGTGCCGTATGCTCCTTGGGAATGGCAGCATAGTAGCACGTGTCTTCTTTGTTGGTGTAGGCATTGAGGTCGCCGCCCACGCTCTCCAGGCCGTTGAGGATGTTCCAGGCACGACGGCGCTGCGTACCCTTGAAGGTCATGTGCTCGCAGAAATGGGCCAGTCCTTCCTCGCCGGGCTCCTCGCAGCGCGCACCCGCCTTGATCTGGTAGCCACAATAGACCACCTGAGCGCTCAACGGCAGATGGATGACGCGCAGTCCGCTGTCGAGCGTTTGCGTATTGTAGTTCATGGGCTCAGTCCACCTTGTGATACATCTCTTCGAAGGGCACCCTGAAGCGCTCGCCGCGCACGCCCTCGGGCAGTCGGATGCCGCAGGTGATGATCATATTGATCTGGCAATGGCGGGGCAGATGCAGTGCCTTCTTCACCAGATAGCTGTCGAAGCCCTCGAGCGGACAGGTGTCGTATCCCTTCTCGCTCATGGCCAGCATGAAGGTCTGCACGGCCAGCGCACAGCTTTTGTGTATCACGGTGTTGACCTCGGCCTCGGTGGCCTGCCTGACGATAGGCCTGAAGAGGCCGATGGTCTGCACCAGCAACTTGTTGAACAGGCCTTTCAGTCCGAAGAAACGGCTGTACTGGAAGGGCATGAGCCGGGTGTAATACATGCGTTGCAGCTTCATGCGATGCTCCTGGCGGTCTTTCGGACTGTTCTTCAGTATATCTTCGATACCTGCCTTGAGCACCGCGCGGGCATGGGCACGGTGACGGTCTTGCCGGGTGACAAAGACCACCATCTGCTTTGCCGTGCGTGCGCTGCCCTGGTTGAGGCAGGCCCGGGTGAGCTTGCGGAGCGTGTCGGGGTTGGTCACATGGTAAGCCTCCCAAAGCTGCAT
Source organism: Prevotella sp. (assembly GCA_041856205.1). Lineage (GTDB taxonomy): Bacteria > Bacteroidota > Bacteroidia > Bacteroidales > Bacteroidaceae > Prevotella. Next base: position 5,184 of record JBHAFS010000139.1, on the reverse strand, counting down.
GTTCGAACTGGTGGGGGCCAGCGTGGCCAGTCGGACGCACTCCTCAACCTTCTCATCGTCGAGGGGCTTGGCCGGGTCGTACTTGCGCACGGCCCTGCGGTGTTCTAAGATCTCTTGTAGTGTCATATCGCTGAACTTGTAATTATTTGCAAAAATAACGAATTTTACTTTGAGTTGTGCCCATTTTTTCAGATATTTGCAGGCAATTAACAATTTGAATATGCGTAAAGTAATAGGAATAGGAGAGACTGTGCTCGATATCATCTTCAAGAACGAGCAGCCCATCGGAGCCTATCCCGGTGGCTCCACCTTCAATGCCGTGATCTCGCTGGCCCGTGCCGGCGTGCCGGCGACATTCATCAGCGAGACGGGCAACGACCGCGTGGGGCAAAACATCATCAACTTTCTGGAGGAGAACGGTGTCGACGCCAGCAACGTCAACCGCTACCCAGAGTCGAAGTCGCCCGTGTCGCTGGCATTCCTCAACGACACCAACGATGCCGAATACATCTTCTACAAAGATCATCCGCACGACCAGCTCGACTTTGTGTATCCCAACATCCAGCCCGACGACGTGGTGCTCTTCGGCTCGTTCTATGCCGTCAACCCCGTCATCCGGCCTCAGGTGGTGGGACTGCTCGAGTATGCCCGTAGCCACGGTGCCATCATCTACTATGATGTGAACTTCCGGCCGTCGCATCGCAACGAGGTGATGAAGATTACGCCCAACTATCTCGAGAATCTTGAGTTTGCCGACATCGTGCGCGGCAGCCACGAAGACTTCGAGGTGCTCTACAAGCTCACCGACCCCGACAAGGTATATAATGCCGAGATATCGTTCTACTGCAAGCGGTTTATCTATACCAACGGTGCCGAGCCGGTGGAGCTGCGCGCCGAGAACAAGTTCTCCAAGCGCTACGAGGTGGAGCAGACCAACACCGTGAGCACCATCGGCGCGGGCGACAACTTCAACGCGGGATTCATCTACGGACTCCTGCATTACGGCATCACCCGGGCCGACATCGAGCGCGGACTCAGCGAGGCACAATGGGATGAGGTCATCGCCTGCGCCCAGAAGTTCTCGGCCGACTGCTGCAAGAGCATCTACAACTACGTATCGAAAGAGTTCGGAGCCAGCCAGAAGGCCGCCCTCGAACGATAGGCCCATACCTGCTGACTATGAAAATACACATCGGACTATTACCAAGGATTATCATCGCCATCGTTCTGGGTGTGGTGATGGGACAGGTGCTCAGCGAGAGCTGGGTGCGCGTGTTTGTCACGTTCAACGGCCTGTTCGGCCAGTTTCTGGGGTTCATGATCCCACTCATCATCGTGGGCCTGGTCATGCCGGCCATTGCCGACATCGGCCGCGGGGCCGGACGGCTGTTGCTGCTCACCGTGGGCATTGCCTACGCCGACACCGTGGTGTCGGGACTGCTGGCCTACGGCACCGGCTCGTGGCTCTTTCCCGGCATGGTGGCAGCCACCTCACAGCCCCACAGCGTGGAGAAGGCCGTAGAGCTGGCACCCTATTTCAGCATCACCATTCCACCCATGATCGACGTGATGGCCGCACTGGTGTTCTCGTTCGTGCTGGGCCTCACCGTGGCCTATGCCCAACTGAAGAACCTCAAGCAGGTGTTCGACGACTTCAAGGAGATCGTGTCGCTCACCATCTCCAAGGTCATCATCCCCCTGCTGCCGCTGTATATCTTCGGCATCTTCCTCAACATGACCTTCACGGGTCAGGCCTTCCGCATCCTGACGGTGTTTGCCCAGATCATCATCGTCATCTTTGTGCTTCACCTGCTCATCCTCGTCTACCAGTTTTGTCTGGCCGGTGCCGTGGCCCGCCGCAACCCGTTCCGGCTGCTTTGGAACATGCTGCCGGCCTATATGACCGCCCTGGGCACGTCGTCGTCGGCCGCCACCATTCCCGTCACGTTGCGTTCCACCATCAAGAACGGCGTGGGCGAGGGCGTGGCAGGCTTTGTGATTCCGCTCTGCGCCACCATCCACATGTCGGGGTCGTGCATGAAGATCACGGCCTGCGCCCTGACCGTCTGCCTGCTGGAGGGTCTGCCCCACGACCCGTTGCTCTTCGTCCATTTCATCCTCATGCTCTCCATCATGATGGTGGCGGGCCCGGGCGTTCCCGGCGGTGCCGTCATGGCCGCCCTTGCGCCTCTGGGCAGCATCCTGGGCTTCGGTGCCGAAGAGCAGGCTCTCATCATCGCGCTCTACATCGCCATGGACTCCTTCGGCACGGCCTGCAATGTCACGGGCGACGGTGCCATAGCCGTAGCCATCAATAAGGTGGCCGGTTAGCCGATGGACTGGTGTTATGGCGAATAACCATTCGTGGTAGAACATTCTTGAACCATACATAACAAAACAAGGAATGGGTCGGCAACGACATCCATTCCTTGTTTTGTTATAACTATTGTTATTCTGTTACTCTGTCTGAAAAACACCCAAAGATATTCACCTGTCGGTGCTTCCAGCGCCATGAGAATCACTTGCCGAAGAGCTCGTCGAGCAAGGTGTAGAACGCGGGATCCTCGCCCACGACGGTCTTCACGATCTTGCCGTCGGGACCAACGATGATCTTCGTGGGGAATCCCTGGATGGCATAGTCGCTCAGCACGGTGCTGCCCTTGGGGTTGTAGACGTGGAGCCAGGGAAGCTCGTGCTTCTGTACGGCCTCTTTCCACTTGGCCTCGGGGTCGTTGCAGTCGATGCCCAGAATCTCAAACTTGCCCTTGTACTTCTCGTAGTAGGTCTTCATCTCGGGGAAGCCCTTGATGCACCACACGCACCAGCTGCCCCAGAAGTCGAGCACCACATACTTGCCGCGGAGCGACGACAGCGTGAGCGGCTTGCCGTTGATGTCGTTGAGCGTGAAGTCGGGGGCCATGATACCGGCAGCCTGCTTCTTGGCAGCCTCCTGCTCGGCCTTTGCCTGCGCTTCTATCTTGTCGATGGCCGGTTGGAAGAAACTCTTCATGCGGCCCGTGCGCACCTCGGGGGCGAGCAGGGCTGCGGCCTCCTTCATCTGCTCGGGCTCTTCGAGCTGCGTGATGACGGCTGCACTGGCCTCGTAGCCGGGGTGCTGCCTGATGAAGGCCATGATGCCGTCGGTCATCTGCTTCTGCAGGGCCGGGGCCTTCTCCTGATACTCCTTGGTGAGGGCTTCCTGGCTCTCGCCGGCGGCCATGCGCTGGTTGAGACTCTCGTAGAAATCGCGGAAGGGCTTGCCGGCAGCCTCGATGGCACGGTCGGCCTCGTTATACTGCTCGTAGAACTTCGAGCCGCTGTAGTAATATCCGGTGGCGAGGTCGCCGCTGATGACAGCGCTCTCACCCGGCACGGCAATGGCCTGCAACCCGATCTTCTCTTCCCGCCTCAGTGTGCCCGGGGTATAGAGGAAGAGCGTGGTGGGCTCAGATACGTTGACCGAGAAGTCGAACTTGCCACCGGGCGTGAGCACCGTGTCGCGCTTGTTGGCCTGCGGGTTGATGACGATGAGCGTGTCTTTGAGTCCTTTGAGTTCACCCTTGAATTGTACGTTTCCGTCGGCAGCCTGCGTGGTGCCCGGCACCAAGGCTGCGGCTGCGAGAGCCATGCTGGCTATTGTCTTTTTCATCTTTACTTGATACTAATGGTTGTAATTATTGTTTCTTTATATTACGGCCAAGCCATACGAATAGTTACACCCGTTAATAATTAATAACTATTTCTTCTTCGGCCTGCGGCGTGCCCATCCCTCTTCCGAGAAGTCGGGCTCCTCGCCCTTGAGCTTGGGTCCGTTGCCTTGCATGAGCGCCTTCCAGTCGTCGCGTCCGTGGCGCATGTTCACATCCTCGAAGTCGTTGTCGGCGTAGCTGCGCGTTGTCTTGGCGCGGCTCTTGCGTGCGTCCTTCGGGGCGCGCCTGTCGTCGCTGCGGCCACGGTCGCCCCTTGTCGTGGTGCGTTCGCCACGCGCGGGACGGCCATGTCCGGCCTCGTCGGCATCGTTGCATCGCACCTCGCGCCCCTTGTAGCTTGTGCCGTTGATGGCGCGCATCACCTTCTGGGCATCGGCCTCGGGCACCTCCACGTAGCAGAACTTCTGCAGCAGGTCGATGTGTCCCACCTCCTGCCGGCCGTGGATGTTGCGGTTCATAAACTGCATGATCTCGCCCGGATAGAACCCGTCTTGCTTGCCCAGGTTGATGAACAGGCGGCGGAATCCGGCCTCGGCATCGCGCTTGCCGCGCTGACGTGAGGTGCCGCGCTCGGCGCGGTCGTCACGCCGCTCGCCGCGCTTGGCGGTGGTGGGCTTGAGAATCTCGGGCGCGTTCTTATAGTAGTCGAGGAACCGGCCGAAGGTGACGCTCACCATCTTCTTGATGATGTCCTCCTTGTCGATATACTCAAACTGGCGGTTGATGTCGCCCATGTAGGGTGCGATGAGCTCCTCGTCGACATCGGTCTTCATGATGGTGTCCATCTGCTTGAAGAGCTGCTTCTTGCAAATCTCCTCGGGCGAGGGCAGCGTGCCGTCGACAAACTCCTTGCCGATGACCTTCTCGATGTTGCGCACCTTGAACTTCTCGCGGCTGTGGATGATGGCGATCGAGGTACCCTTCTTGCCCGCGCGGCCCGTGCGGCCCGAGCGGTGGGTGTAGTTCTCGATGTCGTCGGGCATGCCATAGTTGATGACGTGCGTCAGGTCGTCGACGTCGAGGCCGCGTGCCGCCACGTCGGTGGCCACGAGCAGCTGTGTGAGGTGGTTGCGAAACTTCTGCATCGTCAGGTCGCGCTGCTGCTGCGAGAGGTCGCCGTGCAGGGCCTCGGCGTTGTAGCCGTCCTTGATGAGCTTGTCGGCAATGTCCTGCGTCTCGAGCTTGGTGCGGCAGAACACGATGCCGTAGATATGGGGATAGAAGTCGACGATACGCTTCAGCGCCAGGTATTTGTCCTTGGCGTTGACCATATAGTAGACATGGTTGACGTTCTCGGCACCCTCGTTGCGCGAGCCCACCACTATCTCCTTGTAGTCGTGCAGGTAGCTCTTGGCAATCTTCTCGATCTCCTTGCCCATGGTGGCCGAGAAGAGCAGTGTGTTGCGCTCGGCGGGCACACCCTCGAAGATGGCGTTGATACTCTCAGAGAAACCCATGTTGAGCATCTCGTCGG
>JBHAFS010000138.1:0-18032 GCA_041856205.1 Prevotella sp. | reverse complement strand
CGCTTAAATTATCTATTTTTGCATTCATAACAGTTGCTCTTTAATTTATTGATATTCAATGTAATTGGATACTACAAAGATACCAATAATTATTGAGAAACTGTTATTTCAAGCCACTTTTATAAGGGTGGGAAACTTTAGTTAAGGTAACATATGCCCACTTCAGCAGATGGCTGACGGCAAACGCCACAGGCTACTTCATGTACACATCTACAGCCATGTCAAGTCCTGGTGTAGGCAAAACGACAGCAGTTACTAAAAAACATCAAATAAAAGAATAAAAAAATTGCGGTATCAATTAAAAAAGGTAACTTTGTAATCAATTCATCCATAAGGATTTTATCACATTATATCCAATAATCAATTATTAATGACTGAAATCAAGACGCTCGTAAAGACGATTACAGAAGGAATTCAAGACAAGAAAGGTAAGGACATTGTCATCGCAGACCTGAGTCACATCGATGGTGCCATCGCAAAATATTTTATCATCTGCCAGGGTAACTCCCCTTCGCAGGTAGAGGCCATCGCCGAATCGGTAGGAGACAAATGCCGTGTGGAACATAGGGAAAAGCCCGTAGGTGTGAACGGACTGGGCAACAACCAATGGGTGGCCATCGACTTTGTGGATGTCATGGTACACATCTTCCTGCCCGAGCCGCGTGCATTCTATAATCTGGAAGACCTGTGGGAGGATGCCAAATTAACTAAAATTGAGAACCTCGACTGACCTTTGGCACACGGTTTGATAGTCAGGACTCAATAACAGACATTCTATCGATTATGGACAATAACAGACAATTCCAAGACAACGACAACCAACCGAAGATGCCCAAGTTCAACATGAACTGGATTTACATCATCGTAGCCGTGGTGCTGGCCGTGCTGCTCTTCTCGGGAGGCGGCGAGTCGATCGCCAAAGGTTCGGGCGCAAGCCAGGAGGTGACCTATACCGAATTTAAGAGCTATGTAGAGAAAGGCTATGCCCAGCGCGTGGTGGTCAACACCAACGATAAGAGCATACGCATGTATGTGAATGCCAAGAATGTTGGCAACGTTTTTAAGAAAACGGCCCAGCAGGTAGGCAGCAACCCCTACGTCGTTGCACAGTATGGCTCGATCGACGAGCTGGAGAAATACCTCGATGCCCAGCAGAAGCAGAAGAAGCTGACGGGCTTCAGCTACGACAACACCAAGAGCACGGACATCTGGACTATCCTGCTCAACCTTCTGCCATTGTTCTTCATTGTCTTCCTGTTCTGGATCCTCGGCCGACGCATGGGCGGCGGAGCCGGTGGCGGTGGCGTGTTCAGCGTGGGCAAGAGCAAGGCCCGCCTCTTTGAGAAAGGCAACGAGCTCGGCATTACCTTTAAGGATGTGGCCGGACAGGAAGGGGCCAAGCAGGAGGTGCAGGAGATTGTGGAATTTCTGAAGAACCCCACCAAGTTTACCGACCTGGGCGGCAAGATTCCCAAGGGAGCCCTGCTCATCGGTCCCCCGGGAACGGGTAAGACCCTGCTGGCCAAGGCTGTGGCTGGCGAGGCCGGTGTGCCATTCTTCTCTATGTCGGGTTCCGACTTCGTGGAGATGTTCGTGGGCGTGGGCGCCAGCCGTGTGCGCGACGTCTTTGCCCAAGCCAAGCAGAAAGCACCGTGCATCATCTTCATCGATGAGATCGATGCCGTGGGCCGCGCACGCTCCAAAAACCCGTCGATGGGCGGTAACGACGAGCGTGAGAACACCCTCAACGCCCTGCTCACAGAGATGGACGGATTCGGTACCAACTCGGGTGTCATTGTGCTGGCCGCCACCAACCGTGTGGATATGCTCGACAAGGCCCTACTGCGTGCCGGACGCTTCGACCGACAGATCCATGTCGACCTCCCCGACCTTGCCGAGCGCAAGGCAATCTTCAACGTTCACCTCAAGCCTCTGAAGACCGACAGCAGCCTCGACATCGACTACCTGGCTCGTCAGACTCCGGGATTCTCGGGTGCCGACATTGCCAACGTATGCAACGAGGCGGCGCTCATCGCCGCCCGCCACGACAAGACCGACGTGACCAAGCAGGACTTCCTCGATGCCGTCGACCGTATCATTGGCGGACTGGAGAAGAAGACCAAGGTGATGACGGCCGAGGAGAAGCGCACCATCGCCATCCACGAGGCCGGACACGCCACCATCAGCTGGTTCTGCAAACATGCCAACCCGCTGGTGAAGGTCACCATCGTGCCCCGCGGACAGGCTCTCGGCGCAGCCTGGTATCTGCCCGAGGAGCGGGTCATCACCACCAAGGAGGAGATGCTCGACGAGATGTGTGCCATCCTCGGCGGTCGTGCTGCCGAAGACCTCTTTGTGGGACGTATCTCTACCGGCGCCATGAACGACCTGGAGCGCGCCACCAAGAGTGCCTATGGCATGGTGGCATACGCAGGCATGAGCGACCAACTGCCCAACATCTGCTATTACAACAACCAGGAGTATCAGTTCCAGCGCCCCTACAGCGAGACCACGGCCAAGGTCATGGACGACGAGGTGCTGAAGATCATCAACGATGAGTATGCCCGCGCCAAGGCCATCCTCAACGAGCACCGCGACGGCCACCGTCAGCTCGCCGAACTGCTCTTCACCAAGGAGGTGATCTATGCCGAGGACGTGGAACAGATCTTCGGCAAGCGCCCCTGGGTGAGCCGTAGCGAAGAGCTCCTCGAAGAGAACAAGGCACTGGCTGAAGAGAGCGAGAAAGCCGAAGAACCCAGACTGGAAGACATGCCCGACATCGTGAAGCAGGCACAGGCCGAACACGAGGCGGCACAAGAGAATAAAGAGTAAGCTATGACTGACAAACAACGCAACCTGGTCGTCAGGTTCATCACAGGCGTCCTCTTCGTGGCCATCATGGTGGCCGGACTGCTCAACCCGAAGGCGATGGTGGCACTCTTCGCCCTCATCACCGGACTCACCCTCTGGGAGTATGGCGGGCTCGTCAACGACAATGCCGAGGACGTGCAGGTCAACCGGCTCATCACCACGGTGGCCGGCGTGTATCTGTTCCTGGCCGTGGCCGCCTGGCGCACGGGCATCGTGGGCAACTTCATCGTCATGGTGCCCTACGTGCTCACCATCATCTACCTGCTGGTGAGCGAGCTCTACACCGGCAACAAGAATGCCGTCAACGACTGGGCCTACACCATGTTCGGACAGGTGTATATCGCCATGTCGTTCTCACTCATCAACATCCTGGCCTTCGAGATGGCTCCCGACGGCAGCGGCATGCGTTACGACATGCTGCTCCCGCTGAGCATCTTCATCTTCCTCTGGCTCAACGATACCGGTGCCTACTGCTCGGGCTCGCTCTTTGGCAAGCACAAGCTCTTTCCGCGTATCTCCCCCGCCAAATCGTGGGAGGGGAGCATCGGTGGTGGCATCCTGGTGATGATTGTTGCCGGCGCCATCGGCTACTGGGCCAACAGCGGGGCAGAAGCCCACACCCTCAGCCTCGTGCAGTGGGTGGGACTCGGACTCGTGGTGGTGCTGTTCGGCACCTGGGGCGATCTGGTGGAAAGCCTCTTCAAGCGCACCCTGGGCATCAAGGACAGCGGCAACATCCTGCCCGGGCACGGCGGCATGATGGACCGCTTCGACTCGTCGCTCATGGCCATACCGGCCGCCGTGGTCTACCTCTATACCACAACGATGTTCTGACCCGGCATCACACACATCGAATCACAAAACGGACTGGCCCGAAAGGATGCCAGTCCGTTTTGTCTTATCCTATTTTTTCCAATGCTGCCACTTTCTTGCCTTTATTGTCATTTTTGGCATTACCGATGATGAATTATCAGGCAAAACAACTATATTTGCGGGAAGATAATCTATGTTTCAAGCCTATTAACAATTTCTTATCACACTTATGAAGAGACTCTTAACGACATTATTCGTCACCATGGCCCTGCTCTGCGCCCATGCCAGCGGACCCGTGACACAATGGGGACAGCTGCAGGTCAGGGGCAACCAGCTCTGCGACCGGCAGGGCAATGCCGTCGTGCTGCGCGGCGTGAGCTTCGGATGGCACAACATCTGGCCGCGATTCTACAACAAGAAAGCCGTCAGGACACTCAAGAACGACTGGCATGCCACGGTAGTGCGGGCCGCCATGGGCACACAGATTGAAGACAACTACCTGGAGAACCCGCAGTTTGCCCTCAAGTGCATCGAGACGGTCATCCAGGCGGCCATCAAGGAGGACATCTACGTCATCGTCGACTGGCACTCCCACCACATGCTCACTGCCGAAGCCAAGAAATTCTTTGATTATATATCCAAGAAATACGGCAAATACCCGAATGTCATCTACGAACTCTACAACGAGCCTGTGGACGACAGCTGGGAGAGTCTGAAAGACTATGCCGTGCAGGTGATGGATGTCATCCGCAAGAACGACCCCGACAATATCATCCTCATGGGCTGCCCCCACTGGGACCAGGACATCCACCTTGTGGCCGAGTCGCCCATACAGGGCTACAGCAACCTGATGTACACCGTCCACTTCTATGCGGCCACGCATGGCGACTACCTGCGCGAGCGCATGGCCGATGCCGTGAAGAAGGGCATCCCGGTCTTCGTCTCGGAGAGTGGCGCCACCGAGGCATCGGGCAACGGCAAGATCGACGAGGAGTCGGAGCAGAAGTGGGTCGACCTCATGGAAGAGCTGAAGGTCAGCTGGGTGTGCTGGTCGATCAGCGACAAGGACGAGAGCTGCTCCATGCTCCTGCCCCGCGCCAAGGCCACTGGCCCCTGGCCCGATGACGTCATCAAGAAATACGGCATGATCGTGAAAAACCTGCTGTTGCGGTACAACCCGTAACGCTTCACGCGCACGAAATAACGGGTGGATGCCACAAGCCCCCACCGTTATCAATCGTATTCGATAGATCATAACGTATAGCCCCAATAATCAGGCAGAAAGACAACGCGAACCAAGCACGGTGACAACCTTGTCCCGGTTTGGCAAATCATCGGGTCTGTAGATGTTTATTGGGCGAATGCCAATGTTTGTGCTGACGTGCCATGCCTCGAAGAGGCGACAATCCTCGGTATTTGCTCCAGCGTGTCATGCCTCTCCGAGGCATGACACCCAACCTAAGACATGACAACTACATCACACCGGACAACCTTGTCCGGAGGCCCCGGACAAGTTGTCCGGGATAGCCGAACACGCAGTCCGGGATAGCCGGGCACCGCGCCCGGGATAGCCGGACAGAGCATCCGGCCGTACAATGTGCGGCGAATAAGGTATTAGGGATGGTTGGCGGCCTTGATTTTTTGAACCCACCTACATAGCCGTCTCGGTGCCATCGCTGAGCAGCTGCACCATGATGCGGGCGGCGGTATCGGGAGCCACCTGACTGCCCAGACGGTCGCGCACCTGCTTGTATTCGGCCATCATGCGGTCGCGGGCGCTGGCCCCGGGCATGATCTTACCAAGTTCGCTCTTGATGGCGGCCACGCTGAAGCGGTCGGCCAGCAACTCCTGCACCACCTCGCGGTCGGCGATGAGGTTGACCAGACTGATGTATCTGCACCGGATGATATGGTTGAAGGCGAAACGGATGAGATGGGGCACGGGTGTCTTGTAACACACCACCTGTGGCACGCCGAAGAGGGCCGTCTCCAGCGTAGCCGTGCCACTGGTGACCAGGGCCGCCGTGGCATGAGAGAGCAAAGAATAGGTGTCGTTGTCGACCTTGGACACATCGTCATGAGTCAGGAATTGTTGATAATATTCATCATCAATTGCCGGCGCGCCGGCCACCACCATCTGGTAGCCTGACGCCTTGCCGCAGTAGTGTCGCGCGGCCTGAATCATGGCAGGCAGGTTGTCTTTTATCTCCTGCTTGCGGCTTCCTGCCAATAGGGCGACGATGCCTTTGGCGGGGTCGAGACCGTGACGCAGACAGAAGGCATCATAGGTCTCGTGGTAATCGGCCATGAAGGTGTCTACCTCCTCAGCCGTGGGATTGCCCACATAATGGATCTTGTAGTGGTGCTTGTCTTCGAAGAACGGCACCTCGAAGGGCAGGATGGAGAACAGTTCGCTGATGTCGCGCCTGATGGCCTTGATGCGCCACTCCTTCCATGCCCAGATCTTGGGCGAGATATAATAATAGACGGGAATACTCGTGCGGGCGCGGAGGAACTTGGCAATGTCGAGGTTGAAGCCCGGGTAGTCGACCAGGATCACCACATCGGGTTGCCACTCCACGATGTCGCGCTTGCACAGGGCCATGTTGCGGAAGATGGTGCGCAGGTGGAGCAGCACCGGCACGAAGCCCATGTAGGCCAGTTCGCGGTAGTGCTTCACACGTGTGCCCCCCACGGCCTCCATGAGGTCGCCGCCGAAGAAGCGGAACTCAGCCTGCGGGTCTTCGCGCTTGAGGCTCTGCATCAGTCGGCTGGCATGGAGGTCGCCCGAGGCCTCGCCTACAATCAGGTAATATCTCATAGGGAATGGTTATTTGGAAGTGAAAAGAAGCGATGCCCCACTGCGGGCCTGCGGCAGGAAGTGTAGGCCGACAGCAGGCACCTACGGGAGGAGATGTTCAGTTTTCAGCATCCACCTGCAACTCGCCGGCCTCCAGCTGTCGGTTCAAAGTCTCCATGTAGGCATAGTGGGTCACATCGATGTTGGTGGGCGTGACAGCCACATAGCCCTGCTCGAGCGCCCACTGGTCGGTGCCCTCTGCGCCCGGTTCGTCGTTGGCATAGGCCCCTACAACCCAGTAGTAGTCGTAGCCGCGTGGGTGGTGCTCCTTCACAATTTCGTTGACCCACCGGCCCTGCGTCATGCGGCAGGCCTTGATGCCCTTAAACGACTGCGCCGCCGGGAAGTTGACATTCAGGCAGATGCCCTTGGGCAGTCCTTCGGCCAGCACCTTATCTATCATTTTACGGATATAGGGGCGCAGGGGCTGCAGGTTGGCATCCTCCTCATAATAGCAGCTCGAGAAGGCCACCGAGGGGATGTCTTTCATACATCCCTCACGCACCACGCCCATCGTACCGCTGTAATGATTATTCACACTCGAATTATCCCCGTGGTTGATGCCGCTAAGGATGAGGTCGGGGCGCCGGCCGTTGCAGAGCTGGTCGAGCGCAATCTTCACACAGTCGACCGGTGTGCCGCTGCACGACCACACTTCGGCATCACCGATGTTGCGGCGACGCTTGAGGCGCAGGAAGTCGGCAGCCGAGAAGGCACAGGCATAACCCGAACGGGCACTCTCGGGGGCGCACACCAGCACGTCGCCCACCGAACAGGCGATATCGGCAAGCAACCGTATGCCGGGAGAATGATATCCGTCGTCGTTGGAAATCAATATCAAGGGTCTTTTCTTTTCCATCTTTTGCACATTTAATATTGTTGCAAAAGTACATAAAAAACCTTTAATTATCGTCTATCTCCCACAAAATATGTATCTTTGCAAGCAAAACTTGCGTGTACATGCGACTTCCGTAGCCACGCAAAAAGAACGAAAACCAATGGCGAAAATCATTGCTTTAGCTAATCAGAAAGGTGGTGTAGGCAAGACCACAACCACCATCAACCTGGCAGCATCGCTGGCCACGCTCGAGAAGTCGGTGCTTGTTGTCGATGCTGACCCTCAGGCCAACGCCTCAAGCGGTCTGGGTGTAGACATCAGCAAGATCGACTGCTCGATTTACGAGTGCATCATCAACCATGCCGATGTGCGCGACGCCGTCTACACCACCGACATCGACGGACTGGACATCATCCCCAGTCACATCGACTTGGTGGGCGCCGAGATCGAGATGCTGCATCTGGAGAACCGTGAGAAGGTCATCAAGAAGATCCTGGAGCCGTTGCGCAATGAGTACGACTATATCTTCATCGACTGTTCGCCGTCGCTCGGCCTCATCACCGTGAACTCGCTCACGGCGGCCGACAGCGTCATCATACCCGTGCAATGCGAATATTTCGCACTCGAAGGAATCAGCAAGCTGCTCAACACCATCAAGATCATCAAGAGCAAGCTCAACCCACAACTGGAGATCGAGGGATTCCTGCTGACGATGTACGACTCGCGCCTGCGCCTGGCCAACCAGATCTACGACGAGGTGAAGCGCCACTTCCAGGAGCTGGTCTTCAAGACCGTCATCCAGCGTAACGTCAAGCTCTCCGAGAGCCCCAGCCACGGTCTGCCGGTCATCCTCTACGATGCCGACTCCACCGGTGCCAAGAACCACCTGGCCCTGGCCAAGGAGATCATCAACAAGAACCAGTGAGTTGGCGGGTGGGTATGTTGGTTAATGGGTTGGATGGTAGTACACCAGCAGCTCGCAACCAAAGCCTTTCTTGACGACAAGATCCAGAAACAAGGCCCGGGTATGTTTTAGACAAGCACACCAACCCACCAACAAACCAACAAACCAACCCAACGACAAACCAGCCTAACAATAAACCAGCCCAACAACCCACCAACAAAATGGCAGTAAAAAAGAAATTCAACCATAACGGAAAGACCAATGCACTGGGCCGAGGACTCGATGCACTAATCTCGACCGACAACATCAGCACATCGGGCAGCAGTACCATCAACGAGGTGCCGCTCGACCAGATTGAGCCCAATGCTGACCAGCCGCGTAGCCTCTTCAACGAGGAGGCCTTGCAGGAACTGGCCCACAGCATCCGCGAGATTGGCATTATCCAGCCCATCACCCTTCGCCAGATTGCCGAGAACCGCTTTCAGATCATCGCCGGCGAGCGTCGTTGGAGGGCTTCGCAGATGGCGGGCCTGGCCAGTATCCCAGCCTACATCCGCACCATCAACGACGAGAACGTCATGGAGATGGCACTGGTGGAGAATATCCAGCGCGAGGACCTGAACCCCGTAGAAATAGCTTTGGCATACGAGCATCTGCTCGAGCAATCGGGCATGACCCAGGAGAAGGTGTCGGAGCGTGTGGGCAAGAGCCGCACGGCCATCACCAACTACCTGCGCCTGCTGCGTCTGCCTGCCCAGGTGCAGATGGCCCTGCAGAAGAAGGAGATCGACATGGGTCACGCCCGTGCCCTGCTGGCCGTAGACAGCCCGGCCCTGCAGCTCAAGGTGTTTAAGGAAATCCTCAAGAACGGATGGTCGGTGCGCAAGGTGGAAGAGATGGTGCAGCACCTCAAGAGTGGCGAGGATATTGAGAGCGGCAAGAAGAAGATTCTGGCCAAGGCACAGCTGCCGCAGGAATTCAACATACTGAAAGAACGTCTGTCGTCATTCCTCAGTGCCAAGGTGTCGCTGTCGTGCTCGAGCAAGGGCAAGGGCAAGATCAGCATTCCGTTCAACAGCGAGGAAGATCTGGAACGCATCATGAATGTGTTCGACAAACTGAAGGAGCAATAGGTGAAGCATCTCAAGACAATCGTCGCGACAGCCCTGCTGACGGCGGCCACATCCCTGGTCGCCCTGCCGGCACAAGCACAGTCGCGCATAGAACAGAAACGGCAGTTGCCACAGGGTGTTACCATAGCCGACACCCTGACTGCCGACAGCACCCAGGCTATGGCTGCAGCCCTGGGACGTACCGACAGTATGATGCAGCAGACAGACGGCAAGGCGAAAAAACAAAAACGCGACTGGGCCACCTGGCGCCCCAACACCAAGCGGGCCATGTGGCTGGCTCTGGTGCTGCCGGGAGCTGGGCAAATCTACAACCGCAAATACTGGAAGCTACCTATCATCTACGGCGGATTCGTGGGCTGTGCCTACGCCATGCGCTGGAACAACATGATGTACCACGACTACAGCCAGGCTTACCTCGACATCATGGACGACGACCCAGCGACGCAGAGCTATAACCAGTTCCTGCATCTGGGCAACCAAGTGACTGCAGACAACATCACTCGGTGGCAGACCATCTTCCAGAAGCGCAAAGACCGTTACCGCCGCTGGCGCGACCTGAGTTTCTTTGTGATGGTGGGTGTGTATGCCTTCTCGGTCATCGATGCCTACGTCGACGCCTCGTTGTCTGAGTTTGACATCTCGCCCGACCTGAGTATGCGGGTGAGTCCCACCATCCTCAACAACAGCATGGAGCGCAACCCCCTCAAGAGCTCCGCCCTCGGACTGCAGTGCAGCCTGAGCTTTTAGCATTATAAACCCTTTTGACAGAATAGCAGAATAGAAAATGAAGAAATATATTGTATGGATTGCCGCAATGATCATGGGAGGTACCAGCACCGTTTGTGCGCAGACCGACGATCATACCATTACGGTGACGAGCGAGAACGGAGCAAAAGAACAGATTGACGTGCCCGAATCGATGACACAGCAGCTTGACAGCCTCATGGAACTGTATAATGCCAAGCTCTATCTGCACCCCGACTCCGACTGCAACCTCCCCGACGTCAACCCCACCTACGACAAGCAGACCATCATGGCTCGCCTGGCCCAGCTCCCCACCGTCATCGAACTGCCCTACAACGCCATTGTGCAGAGCTTCATCGACCGTTACACCGGTGAGATCCGCCATTCGGTGGCCTATATGCTTGGTGCCCAAAACTTCTACATGCCCATCTTTGAGGAGGCCCTGGAGGCCTACGATCTGCCCCTGGAGCTGAAATACCTGCCTGTCATCGAGTCGGGCCTCAACCCTAAGGCCGTATCGAAGGCCGGGGCCACCGGTCTGTGGCAGTTTATGCTCAAGACCGCCAAACGCTACGGCCTGGAGGTGAACTCACTGGTCGACGACCGCTGCGACATCGTGAAGTCGTCGTATGCCGCCGCCCATTACCTGAGCGACCTGTACAAGCTCTACAACGACTGGGCCCTCGTCATCGCTGCCTACAACTGCGGTCCCGACGTCATCAACAAGGCTATCCACCGCTCGAAGGGCGAGACCGACTACTGGAAGATCTACCCCAAGCTGCCACGCGAGACGCGAGGCTATGTGCCCGCCTTCATCGCCGCCAACTATGTGATGAACTACTACTGCGACCACAACATCTGTCCGCTCAACACCACCCTGCCCGCCAAGACCGACACCGTGATGCTCGACCGCAACGTTCACTTCGAGCAGATTGCCCACGTCACCGGTGCGAGCATCGACCTGCTGCGCGAACTCAACCCGCAGTACCGCCGCGACATCATCAACGGCAACACCACCCTGTCGGCCCTGCGCCTGCCCCAGCCCATGATCACGACCTTCATCGACAACGAAGACTCGGTCTATGCCTTCAACCCCAAGAACTACACGGTGAAGCGCACGGAGGTAGACCTGGGCAACAACGCGACCTATATCGTCAATAAAAACCAAGTGTCGATAGTGGAGAACGTGGACACAGAAGTAGATGAGCCCCGTAGCTCCTCCACCAGCTACAAGCGCAAGGGCAATTCTTCTCCCCGCAAGCAGAAGACCAGCAAAGGCAAGAGCCGTCGCGAGCGCACCAAGAGCGTATCGGTGCGAGAGGGCGACACCCTCAGCGAGATTGCAGCCCGCAACGGCACCACGGTATCGAAGTTGCGCAAGCTCAACGGCATTTCGGGCAGCAGCATCCGCGCCGGAAAGAAAATCAGAGTGAAATAAGCACCAGCAGTCCCCCACCTAATTATATATATGCACCATGGACGAACAAGAGCAGAAGAACAAAGAGCGTGAGGCCATCGACGAGAAACTCATCACAGAGGCCTTCAACCGCTTGCTGGAGACCTACATGAACTCGCGCCACCGCAAGAAGGAGGACATCATCACCAAGGCCTTCAACTTCGCCAAGCAGGCCCATAAGGGCGTGAGACGACTGTCGGGCGAGCCTTATATCCTGCACCCCATCGCCGTGGCGCAGATTGCCTGCGAGGAGATGGGACTGGGCTCTACCAGCATCTGCGCAGCCCTGCTGCACGACGTGGTGGAAGATACCGACTATACCACCGAAGACATCCAGAACATCTTCGGCGACAAGGTGGCACAGATTGTAGACGGACTGACCAAGATCAGCGGCGGCATCTTTGGCGACCATGCATCTGCCCAGGCCGAGAATTTCAAGAAGCTGCTGCTCACCATGAGCGACGACATCCGTGTCATCCTCATCAAGATCTGCGACCGTCTGCACAACATGCGCACGCTGGCCTCGCAGCCCGCCAACAAGCAATACAAAATAGCGGGCGAGACACTCTACATCTATGCTCCGCTGGCCAACAGGCTGGGACTCAACAAAATAAAGACCGAGCTCGAGGATCTCAGCTTCCGCTACGAGCATCCCGAGGAGTATGCCGACATCATCAACAAGCTGTCGTTCTCTGAGGAGCAACGCAACAAACTTTTCTCAGACTTTACCGCGCCCATCCACGAGGCACTCGACAAGATGGGCCTCGAATACCACATCAAGGCCCGCGTGAAGAGCCCTTACTCCATTTGGTGTAAGATGCAGAACAAGCACGTGACCTTCGACGAGATCTACGACATCCTTGCCGTCCGCATCATCTTCACCCCCAAGGACCGCAAGGACGAGATCAACCAATGTTTCCAGATCTACGTCGCCCTCAACCAGATTTACAAGAGTCATCCCGACCGTCTGCGCGACTGGGTGAACCACCCGAAGGCCAACGGCTACCAGGCCCTGCACGCCACACTGATGTCGCGCAGCGGACAGTGGATAGAGGTGCAGATCAGGTCCGAGCGCATGAACGAGGTGGCCGAACAGGGCTTCGCTGCCCACTGGATCTATAAGGAGGGCGAGACCGAGGAGAACGACAACGAACTCAACAACTGGCTGAGCACCATCAAGGAGATTCTCGATGACCCACAGCCCGATGCCATGGACTTCCTCGACTCCATCAAGCTCAACCTCTTTGCCTCCGAAATATTTGTCTTCACACCCAAGGGCGAGGTCAAGACCATGCCTGCCGGCTGTACCGTCCTCGACTTCGCCTTCCAGATCCATACCTTCCTGGGCAGCCATTGCATCGGTGCCAAGGTCAACCACAAGCTGGTGCCGCTGAGTCACCGCCTGCAGGGCGGCGACCAGGTGGAGGTGCTCACCTCCAACTCGCAGCACGTGGAGCCCTCGTGGATCAACTTCGTCTCGACGGCCAAGGCCAAGAGTAAGATCCAGGCCATCTTGCGCCGTGAGAACCGTGAGATACAGAAGAAGGGCGAGGAGATTCTCAACGCCTGGTTGCAGAAGAACGATCTGGAGCTCACCACCTCAATTCTCGACACACTCTGCAACTTTCACGACATCGAGAAGCACGATAAGTTCTTCCAGTCGCTCGGCGAGCACATCATCATCCTGGGCGACAAAGACCTCGACGAGCTGTTGGGCAAGAACACCCGCAGCACCAGCACAGCAGGATGGCGCAAATACGTGCCCTTCCTGGGCAAGGGCAAGAAAGACAAGAAGGACACCGAGGGCAGCGCAGGCCAACAAGAGCTGCTCGTGGTCGACAAGGGTTTCGACAAGAAGCGCCCGTGCATCATCACCGAGAACTCCATCGGCATGTATATCTTCCCCACCTGCTGCCACCCCATCCCCGGCGACGACATCCTGGGCTATATCGACGGCAAGAACCGCATCGAGATCCACAAGCGCTCGTGCCCCGTGGCCAGCAAACTCAAGACGAGTTTCGGCCCCCGCATCCTCGATGCCAAATGGGATATGCACAAGCTGCTCTACTTCGATGCCACCATCAAGATGCGGGGCATCGACCGCAAGGGCATGCTCCACGATGTGGCCGAGGTCATCTCCAACAAGCTCAACGCCAACATCCACAAGGTGAGCTTCGTGGCCGACCAAGGCATCTTCGAGGGCACCATCGAGATACGCGTACACGACCGCGAGGAGGTGAAGGAAATCATCATCAACCTCAAGAACATCGAAGACCTGCAAGAAGTGCAACAAATCATATAGGACGGCAACGACCTACACCCACCCAAAACAAACAAATGAAAAAACTAACGCTACTACTTCTGCTCGGCCTCATGGCCCTACTGCCCGTGCAGGCAGCCAACAAGTATGACAACCCCGACACGCTGTTCGTATCGCGTGACGGCACCTGTGAGTTTCGCAACATCGATGATGCCATCGAGGTATGCCGCGCCTTCATGGACTACCATAAAGTGATCTTCGTCAAGAAAGGTGTCTACAAAGAGAAGCTCATCATCCCCTCGTGGCTCACCCATATCGAGATCTGTGGCGAAGACCGCGACAACACCATCATCACCTACGACGACCACGCCAACATCAAGCGCACCGACAACGGCAAGCCCATGGGCACCTTCCGCACCTACACCCTCAAGATCGAGGGTAGCGACATCACACTCAGGAACATCACCATCGAGAACGATGCCGCCCGGCTCGGGCAGGCCGTGGCTCTGCACACCGAAGGCGACCGCCTGGTGTTTGTCAACTGTCGCTTTCTGGGCAACCAAGACACCGTCTACACGGGCGTAGGCGGCACACGTTTGTTTTTCAAAGACTGCTACATCGAGGGCACTACCGACTTCATTTTTGGCCCGAGCACGGCATGGTTCGAGCATTGCCACATCTTCTGCAAGACCAACAGCTACGTCACCGCCGCCTCCACGCCTGCCAACCAGCCCTACGGCTACATCTTCAACCGCTGCACGCTCACCGCCGCCGCGGGTGTCGACAAGGAATACCTCGGTCGGCCCTGGCGCCCTTACGCCTACACCCTGTTCATGCACTGCGACCTGGGCAGCTTCATCCGCCCCGAGGGTTGGTTCAACTGGAGCAACCCCGACAACGAGAAGACAGCCCGCTACCTGGAGTACAACAACCACGGTGCAGGTGCCCGCACCGACCAGCGGGTGGCATGGGCACGCCAACTCTCCAAGAAAGAAGCCGCCATCATCACACCCGCCAAAGTGTTTGCCAACGACACCACCTGGCTACCCAAAGAGTGATTTTTTGACGGAATAGGTGTATTATTCCTTGGTATCGCATGCTACAGTTACCAAGTTTCAAACCATTTACTTATATTTGCAACAATAAACCAATGGTCTCTGCAATGAGACCTACCTTTTCGTTCATAAAAATCATTAAACTAAAACAACTGAGAATGAAGAAAATCTTTACGCTTTTTGCTATGGCTTTTGCAGCCATGAGTATGAACGCCCAGACCACCATCGCCTGGGTAGATGGTACAGAAAACCTGAACAGTGTGGTACTGAATGATTACACCCTGACCATTACGGGCAACTCCAGCAAGACCTGGAGCAAGGGTAGTACGATTACTGTCGACGAGACAGAATACCTCACCATCAAACTGTCGAATGGTGCCCAGAACACCATCACCGCCCCTGAAGGCGTGACGTTCAACAAGGTAACTTTCTACAGTTACATCAACATCAAGGCTGCTGCATCAGAAGTACGTGACAGCTGGTGGAAGGAGGTCAACGGCACTACCTACGACACAGCCGAGAGCCAAGGCGGAATCTTCAAAAGCTGCAACCAGAATGCCTTTGATGATGGGGTCATCCCCGGGTCTGATGGACTCGTTGGACTTGACCAGCCTGACAAACGCGAGTTTATTTTCGATACACCTGTCAACACTATGACCTTTACCAACAAGGGAGAACAGGTGGGATTTATCATGGTTCTTGAGACCGTCGACACCACAACAGGCATTAGCAATGTGAGCTCACAAAGCATTGACCTTAACGGTCCGGTCTACAACCTTGCCGGCCAACGTGTGAGCAAGAGCTACAAGGGGGTGGTGATCAGCAACGGCAAGAAGTACGTTCAGAAATAATACACTCTGGCACCGGTCTAATCATAGACCACTTAAGCATAACGCCCTGTCTCGACAACGAGGCAGGGCGTTTTTTATGATCAAGTGCGGAGTTGAGTCTGACGTCCCTGCACAAATGGGATCAGTCAGAAACCCCTGTTGGTATAGTTTCCAAGAATAGACAGCCCTGGCAATGATTCGCGAGCTTTCACACAGCCACACGACAGTTATCCTGCCTCCTGAGCACCGGGATGGCACGCAGAGACTGCTGTCGGGCCGTCATGCTTCGGGGCAAACCACACGCTGTTTCGAGTCGAACCACATTCTGCTTCGGGTCGAAGTACACGCTGCTTCGAGTCGAACCACATTCTGCTTCGGGTCGAAGTACACGCTGCTTCGAGTCGAACCACGTTTCGGAAAACATACGCAGCATGTACGTCAGCTATGGTGCTGCGGTATGAAACACATCGAATCGGCTCGCCTGAACACCGCCTCGGCAGAAGAACAACACACATCGCCCGGGCACCCTCCATCAGGGTGCCAAGTCGTTAGCGGCTCAGCATAGCGAGGGGAGGGAGCGACGGTGGTGCCGGTACAGGCTGCTGGAGAGACTAGTGTTGGAAGTGGCTGCTGCCACCGGGCTGGCCGACAGACCCGAGAAATTGGGCGTGGACAACTTCTATACGGTGATTGACACCTTTGAGAACCATGATTAAACCATACTCAACTTCTTTGCAAACAGGGCTATCAGCGCAAATGAAGCGTCGTTCCACGCAAAGGTTAAGGGCTCAGGGCAAATTCAGAGGAGTAACGGATATCCCGTTCTCCCTGTATAGGCTTATGGACTTATGCGCATGAGGCTGAGTGCTTGCAACTGGGGTTTATGACTGCCCCCTCAAATACAACCAAGAGCAAGATAACTTTCTGCCTAGACAGTAACTACTCAGTTCCCCACCGGGGCCTTTCCCTGAGCAAAACGGAAATAACATTTTCATCCCTGCGCTACAGAGAGCTTGAGATTGAGTCTGTCCAGTGTTCTTTGTGCCAAAGCAATTTTCCTTTGAAGAAGTTCCTTTTCATCAAGTCCGACCTTGCTCTGGTCATAATGATTCTTGCTCACTACCATTGTATAGAATATCCTGACAATCTTATTCGCGGTCGCTACAATAGCTTGCAGATGGCCGCCTTTGGACTTCTGCCCCCTGAAATATACGCCGAGTCCCGTCTTGACATTTTTCACTGAGTTGGCGCATAGCCTGAACACCTGTCCGACTCTGCTCTTCTGCTTCGGCACCTTGCCCGAGAGAAGTTTGCCGCCTGAGATCTTGTTGTTCGGCACGAGGTTGCACCACTTGCAGAAGCTCTTGGCCGACGTGAACTTTTCTGTGAATCCGCTTCCCAGTTCCCCCATCAGGACTGCCAGCGCACCAAGACTCATGCCCGGTATCTCCATGGCGTTCACTCCCCACATAGAGAATGCATGCTTCTCCGCGTCAAAGGATATGGCGTTCTTTTTGGCCACCCGCTTGTTTGTCGCCGTATAGCCTTGCATGTCCGTGCCGCATCCATCCGTGTATTCGTCCAAAAGCCTGTCCATCTCCGCCTCGCAGTCGGCTATCTGGGTGTGGATGTACTTGTAGAGAGCATAGGACTGCTTGAGTTCAAAGAGATGAACGACATCCCAGGTGCCTTCGAGCGACCTCTCTATTGTTTCCTTGCCGGCCTTGCAGCGCGGGTCGGCCAGCTGGGCAAGCGACTTGGGGTCATGGTTGCCGTCCAGAATTGCTTCTATGATGGCTTTGCCCGATTTGCCGAGGATGTCGCTGATGACGGTATCCACCTTGATGTTCATCAACACAAGCGACTTCTGCATGTGCTGGACTTCCTTGCCGGCACTGCGGAGCATATTGTCACGATGGCGGGCAAGCTCACGGATGCCGCGGGCTGAGGCATCGGGGTGGAAACTCGGCTTCAGCAGCC
Source organism: Prevotella sp. (assembly GCA_041856205.1). GTDB lineage: Bacteria > Bacteroidota > Bacteroidia > Bacteroidales > Bacteroidaceae > Prevotella. The sequence goes on along the minus strand of JBHAFS010000138.1, from coordinate 288 downwards.
CATAGCTGTGCATGAGCATTATCCACTCGGCATCCACCTCGTCCGTTTTCTTGCCAGAGACGTTCTTCACGTCCTTCGCATTGGCCGGCAGGACATCAAAACCTTTCTCCTCAAGGAAGAAATACAGGCCTGTCCAGTAGGAACCTGTCGACTCCATTGCCACTGTGGTGATGCCGCAGGCCTTGAGCCATGAGGCAATCTCCTCGTAGTCGCATGTGAAACTGCCGAAACAGCGGTTGTTGTCGCCATCACGGTCCTCGGGTACGCAGACTTGCATCTCACCATAGG
>JBHAFS010000137.1:0-20883 GCA_041856205.1 Prevotella sp. | reverse complement strand
TTGCAAGTACACGAAGGAGTTATGCGGGCATAACGACTGAGCGAACTTGCAATTTGAGCCGAAGAGAGGCCGAAAGATGGCAAAACGTAACCCATGATTTTATGATTTGATTTCGGTGGTAATTAATAGAACCCACCTATATAACTAAGCCGTAGCACGGTATTTACGGTCTTTGTTTTCGGCCTACCGATAAGTTGGGGTTCTGTCAGAAAACTTGGTCGGTATTGTTTCCGAAAATGGACAGCCCTGGCATTTGATTTGCACGCTCCGGAGTCAGCCACACGACAGCTCTCCTGCCTCCTGAGCACCGTGATGCCACGAAGGGATGGGCGCCGGGCCGTTATACTTCGAGTCGAACCACGGTCTGCTTCGAGTCGAACCACGGTCTGCTTCGAGTCGAACCACAGTCTGCTTCGAGTCGAACCACGGTCTGCTTCGGGCCGAACCACACTTCGGGAAGCATGCGCAGTATGTATGTCAGCCATGGTGCCGTGGCATGAACACATCTCCCACCGGGTTTCCCGACTGAGCCAAAGTTTGCTGCAAAGATAGCAAATTGCTTTCAAGAACATGCAAAATGTACCAGATACTTTTCGCTCTACACTCCCTGCTATCTTTCTGAACAACGGTTTTTAGGTGGGTTCTGTGAATTACCACCTGACCCAAATCAATCAAACTTGGGTTACGTTTTACCTTCTATCGGACTCTGTTTGACTCAAATTATCCGGTGCAATAGCATGGTTTTCCAAAGAAAAACCTTGTGTGTGTCAGTACTTTTTTCTAAATTTGCATCCAGCTATAACATAGCTGCGGGATGAAGTTGGCGTTTGCAGATGCAGGTTGTTTCATCCATTTAGCCATGTAGTGGCTTTCCACCAGACGCGTAACATTATTATACATAAGCATGAAACAAGTACTGACAGCAACATTGATGATGGCCTTGTGCCTCAGTAGCAACGCACAAAACGGCAGTAAAATGGATGCCACCCAAAACCGCATAACCATCGGTGGAGGAGCAGCCTATTCGTTCAACGATATTCCCGACTTCCAGACCATTCATGATGGTTCTTCATCACTAGAGCTGTCGGTCGACTATGCCCACCTGTGGAACATCTCCAGGCAGCATGCCCTAGGATTCGAGATCAACGCCTATCAGTCGCACCTCGATGCCAACGGATGCAACATCTTCTACGGGGGCGTCAGCATGATCTACAATTTCCGTACCAAGAACGGATGGGTATTTTCAGCATCAGAGGGTATGGGCTATGCCGCCAACGACTTTGACGAACGCTGGGACGAAGACGGTATCGGGGCCTATTGCAAGGTGGGTGCCCACTACAAACTCTTCAAAAACCTTGCCGTTGGCGCAGAAGTGCGCATGCTCAGCGCCTTCTTTGGTGAGAAGACGAGTTATGGCGAACACGTCATTCACAACATCGGACAGTATGGGGTAAGCGCGCAGCTGCAATGGTGTTTCTGATGGCCATGTCGCCATCACGATACCTAGTTATAAAGGTGGTATGACAGTAGAACAGATCATCGCCAAGGATGTCGACAACATGCAGCTACGGTCACTCTACCAGACGGCTTTTCCCCGGGATGAGCAAATACCCTGGGAGGAGTTGATGGGGCTCATAGCACCCATGCACCTGGACTTCTCGGCATATTACGACGGCGGCGAGCTGTTAGGCTTCACCATCGTACAGCAACGCCCGACCTTCAACTGGTTTTGGTATTTTGCGGTACCCGAGCATCTCAGAGGGCAGGGCATCGGACAGAAGATTCTCACCCACCTCATCGACAAATATCGTGACAGTATGAACGTGATGGATATGGAATCGCCCCGGCAGGTGTGTGACAATGCCGAACAACGCAAGCGTCGTTATGGTTTCTACCTGCGAAACGGTTTTCGCGACACCAACGTCTATCGCACATACGGCAATATCGAGATGACAATTCTGATGAATGGCGAGGGCACTTTCACCATGCACGACTGGGACGAAATTACTCGTGAACTGCGTTCCTACTGGCACCACATGCCTGAAAAGGCTGAATAGTGGAGCATAATGAGGCCAATGCGTTATTACGGATAAGTATTTCTCCTGTCCATAAAAAAGGTAATTTTGAGTCATCCTGTTATTTCAGGTAGTAGAACTATTAATAAGGTATAGGCAAAAATGAAAGCATTGGTATTAGGGGCCACAGGTGCTGTGGGCAAAGATCTCACGGCATTGCTGCTCGATGACCCATTGTTTGAAGAAGTGGAGGTCTTCGTCAGGAGAGACCCGGAATTGGCTCATCCGAAGTTGGTAGTGCATGTCGTTGACTTTGACAAGCCACATGAGTGGAGACATCTGGTCATTGGCGACGTGGCATTCTCGTGCATGGGAACGACACTCAAAGCAGCAGGCTCACAGGCTGCACAATACAAAGTAGACTTTACCTATCAGTACGAGTTTGCTAAGATAGCCTATGAGAATGGCGTGCCGCGCTTTCTTCTTGTTTCCTCTGTAGGTGCTGATGCTCACTCCCGGATGTTCTATACTCGGATGAAAGGTGAGCTAGAGGAGCGTGTGCGTAAGTTTCCATTCAACCAACTCAATATCGTCCGACCACCTGCCCTTGTGCGCAAGGGTACCGACCGGTTGACCGAGAAGCTCTCTCTGCCCATCATCAGGTTCTTCAACCGGCTAGGGCTTTTCAGGAAGCAGGCACCCATGCCTACTCTTACCGTGGCCAAAGCATTGGTGGCTATGGTACACCAGATGCCCGACAACTGTATCGTCACCCCACAGCAGTTAAGGCAGCTGGCTATGGAGCCAAGTGTATAATCATGTTTGTTTTGACTTTTGAAGGTAATGAAGTTTTCTGAAATTCATTCATGTAGTCAACTGACTACATTTGTCCAGCAGGTGGGCTTTTTGCCTTTGCTCGACAGCGGTATTACCGGGTTCTCGGCCGACGAGCTGGTAGGCGAGGAATGTAGATATGTGAGCATTCCCGGTGAGGGATGGGACTGGCCCCTATGGAAATGGAAAGGACGGGTGCTCACTGAAAGCCGTTGTGCCTATGGTAAGTTTTTCAACCGTAAGGCTGGATTCATCAGCAGCCAGTGGTGGCCCGATTTTTGCAACTATCGTCGGAATCGGTTTCCATTGTCGGACGATGACTCGATAGAGGCCACCATCCTTCACACGCTCAGACTGGGGGGTAGTATGATCACGCGCGAGTTGAGGTCAGCTTGTGGCTTCGATGGTAAGGGGCTGCGTAGCCGGTTTGACAGTTTCATCACCCGACTTGAGATGGGTACATACGTGGTTACAGAAGACTTTGTATATCCAGTAGACCGTCACAACCGCGAGTATGGGTGGGGATGGTCGCTGCTCACCACTCCGGAGCAGCTCTATGGGCAGGAGGCTTGTCAATGCGGCCGCACGCCTGAAGAGTCGTATGCGAGAATGTTTGGATATCTGAAGGAGATTCTGCCCGGTGCTAGTGACAAGCAGCTGGCACGACTGCTCGGATAGGTTGCGATTGCACGAAGAAAGAGTGGCTATGACCACAGCCAAGCTATACCACTTCTCTTTCTTAGGTGGTAGCAGGAGGAAGGTTGAATACAGATGAATAGAAGTAAAATGCGCAGCATCCAGGAGATTTTGCATGCACAAAAGATACAATCATGTTGAGAAAACTGTTAAACCCCTATATTGGGATGCCGGGCTACAACTGCATCGGCTGTTGTCCCACCAATCCCATCGGACTGCATCTGCAGTTTTGGGAGGATGGCGATGATATTGTGACCGAATGGTCGCCAAGTGATAATTACCAGAGTTGGATTGATACGCTCCATGGTGGTATCATCTCGACGTTGGTTGACGAGCTGGCAGGTTGGGTGGTCTTTAGGAAGTTGCAGACTGCTGGAATGACCACTTCGCTGCATGTGAAATTCCACAAGCCTGTGATGACCACCGAACCCAAAGTGACCCTGCGTGCAAGGATTACCGAACGGAAACGCAGTTTTGTCGTGATTCATGTAACCTTGTGTAACAGCAAAGGAGAGTTGTGCGACGAGGCTGACGCCACATATTATGCATTTGGTAAGGAGAGGGCAGGGGCCATGAACTTCACAGCCTGCAAAGCTGAAGGTGAGGAGTGACCTAAACTTTTCATACAACTCGAAAGCCAAGGGCTGAAAGAGGGGCAACTGAGGCAGCACCTCCACCACCGGCCCACTAACAAATAATCCTACCCACTATGCTTGCACCTAAGATAGAATACTCAGATCGTGACGAACGCATGCAGTTCGTCCGCGAACGTTTTCATTGCAAATACCCCTCGTGTGGTGGCTGTGGCTCGTGCCATCTGCCTAGAGGGATATCAGCAATGGTTTATTTTGCCGACTATATAGATGGTAAGAAGGAGTTTGCCACCTTGTCGGCAAAATTGTGGGATATGTAGTTTTTGATGAGATTTATTTCTGTTTCTTCGGCTAAGAATACAAAAGCGTTATCTGCATGGGCGTCGGCATGATGGCCCTTCTTCTATACTTGGAAATACTCTTCCAAGGCCTGCTCTGCGCTACCATTGACGTTAGGCATGTCGTTGATGATATGGCCGTGCTCGAGCAATGCTATGCGCGTGCTGATGTCAACCGTATGTTGAAGATTGTGGCTGCTGACGATGATGGTGGCATGCCTCTCCTCATGATAGGACAACAGCAGTTTCTTCAAGTTGTTCTGTCCAGAGGGGTCTAGGAAGTTGAAGGGTTCGTCAAGTACGACGAGCTCCGGCTTAGTAAACAAGGCTGAGATGATGCCGACCTTCTGTTTGTTGCCGGCGCTAAAATCGCGGATGAGTTTTTTCTGGTTGAATATCTCGCCATTAGCAAAAGGTAGGAACTTGGCAATGGGAGACTCGTTGATGTGTTCCCAGTCGATGGCCGGTAAGCCGTTTACCTTTGCGATGAAGTCGATATATTCTTCTGGCGTCAGGAAGTCGATGAGGAATCCTTCATCGATGTAGGCCCCCGTCAACTGTTTCCATTCTTCCGACTTCGCAGGATTGATGTCTATCGATGTTTCTCCCGGCTGTTCTTCAGCAAGCGATGCGTCAGCAGACTGCATGATAGAGTGAACAGAGTGAGGGGCTGGCGTCATAAATACTGTGCCGTCGTTGGCTTTCAAGAGGTCGAGAATGAGTCGGAACAACGTTGTCTTGCCCGAACCGTTATTGCCTACCAATCCCAGTATGTCGCCATGATGGATGGTAAACTGTGGGATATCGACAGCTGTCTTGTCGCCAAATACTTTTTTTAAACTGTTCAGTTGGATATTCATATTGGTATTGTTTTTAATGGTACAAGCAGGGCGACGGATGTAGCCTACATGTAGAGTGATATTTAAAAATAAGGGGATACGGCGCTGCAAGGCAGTACCGCATCCCTCCTATTTGGTAACGTTCATCTCATGGATGTTGAAATCAAACCTTACCTAAGACCCCTGCCATGACAGTTTTTGAATTTCTTACCGCTGCCGCAGGGACATGGGTCGTTGGGACGGGGCATCTTCTCGCGGATGATAGGCTCATGGTGAGGGCGATTGGCACCCTCACGGGTGTCGTGGCTGGCTGCCGCACGCTGGGCCTCGTCGCCGCTGCTGAGATCTGCTTTTTGCTCGTTGTAGCGTTGGGCATGCTGCTCGGGGGCAGCCTCCTGCACCTGTTGCTGTTGTACCTGCACGGGAATCTGGCCACGCATGAGGAAGTTGGCGATACGTGTGTTCATATCGTCAATCATATTGTCCCAGAGCTTGGCACTCTCGAGCTTGAAGATCAGCAGTGGGTCCTTCTGTTCGTAAGAGGCGTTCTGTACGCTGTGACGTAGCTCGTCGAGCTGACGCAGATTCTCTTTCCAGTCGTCGTCGATGATGTGAAGCATCACAAACTTCTCGAACTCTTTGACGATATTTTTGCCCTCGGTTTCGTAAGCTTCCTTCAGGTTGACGCGTAGCTGCACCACCTGCCTGCCGTCAGTGATGGGTACGACGATAAACTGGTAGACCTCGCCCTGGGTTTCGTATACGTTTTTAATCACAGGGAAAGCATCGCTCTGGATACGGTCGGTCTTGCGCTTAAAGGCAGCCATGGCGCTCTGGAAGGCGCGCTCTTCCAAGTCTTCCCTCTTGCTGTTCTCAAATTCATCCTCGGTAAAAGGAATCTCCATGGAGAGCACCTCGAAGAACCGTTCTTTGGCATCTGCGTAGCCGTTGTTCTCGATGATATTGACCACGCGGTCCCAGATAACATTCGAGATATCCATGCCGATGCGCTCTCCCATAAGGGCGTGGCGGCGCTTCTCGTAGATGACAGTACGCTGTTTGTTCATCACGTCGTCATATTCGAGCAGATGCTTACGAATACCGAAGTTGTTTTCCTCGACTTTCTTCTGTGCGCGCTCGATGCTCTTGGAAATCATCGAACTCTCAATACGTTCTCCATCTTCAAAGCCCAAACGGTCCATCACCTTGGCAATACGCTCGCTGCCGAACTTACGCATCAAGTCATCTTCCAGCGATACGTAGAAGACAGACGAACCTGGGTCACCCTGTCGGCCGGCACGACCACGCAACTGGCGGTCTACACGTCGGCTCTCATGACGGGTGGTACCGATAATGGCCAGACCACCTGCCTCTTTCACCTCAGGGGAGAGCTTGATGTCGGTACCACGGCCAGCCATGTTCGTGGCGATGGTCACGGCACCCAGACCGTCGGTCGAACGACCGGCCTCGGCCACAATCTGTGCCTCTTTCTGGTGCAACTTGGCATTGAGCACCTGATGGGGAATCTTGCGCATAGTGAGCATCTTGGACAGCAACTCAGAGATTTCCACCGAGGTGGTACCCACGAGGCTTGGACGTCCCTGCTTGCGCATCTCCTCAATCTCTTCAATTACTGCACGATACTTCTCACGGTTGGTCTTGTAGACACGATCCTCGAGGTCGTGACGGGCGATGGGCTTGTTGGTGGGAATTTCCACTACATCGAGCTTGTAGATATCCCAGAACTCGCCTGCCTCGGTGCTTGCGGTACCAGTCATACCGGCAAGTTTGTGATACATACGGAAGTAGTTCTGGAGCGTGATGGTGGCAAAAGTCTGAGTGGCAGCTTCAACCCGCACATGCTCTTTTGCCTCAATGGCCTGGTGCAAGCCGTCGCTCCAACGTCGACCTTCCATGATACGACCTGTCTGCTCGTCTACAATCTTCACCTCGCCGTCCATGACCACATATTCATCGTCCTTGTTGAACATCGTATAGGCTTTGAGCAGTTGACGAAGGGTATGCACGCGCTCGCTCTGGATGGCATAGTGGTTCAGCATGTCGTCTTTCTTGTCAAGACGCTCTTGGTCTGTGATGTCCTTCTCATTCTCAAGGGCCGAAAGCTCAGAAGCGATATCAGGGAGTACAAAGAGGTCGTGGTCGTTGACCTGCTTGGCCAGCCAGTCGGTACCCTTGTCGGTGAGTTCGGCGCTGTTCATCTTCTCATCGACGACGAAGTAGAGGGGCTCTACCGCCTCGGGCATACGACGATTGTTGTTCTCCATATAAATCTCTTCGGTCTTTTGCAAGCCCGACTTGATACCTTCTTCAGAGAGATACTTGATCAAAGCCTTGTTTTTTGGCAACGCCTTGTATGAGCGGAAGAGGCTTAGGAAACCTTCGTCGGTCATGGCCTGGTCGTTCTTCTCACGACCCTCGACAATCTTCTGCCGGGCATCGGCGAGCAGTTCTGTGGCCTGTTTGCGCTGTACCTCATAGATGCGTTCTACCAAGGGCTGGTATTCCTCGTACATCTGGTCGTCTCCCTTGGGTATCGGTCCCGAGATGATGAGTGGGGTGCGGGCGTCGTCAATAAGCACAGAGTCGACCTCATCGACGATGGCGAAGTTGTGACGGCGCTGTACCAGGTCGCCGGGGGCAAGAGCCATGTTGTCGCGCAGATAGTCGAAACCAAACTCATTGTTTGTACCGAAGGTAATGTCGGCCTGATAAGCCTTACGACGTGCCTCAGAATTGGGCTGGTGCTTGTCGATACAGTCGACCGAAAGGCCATGGAACTGGTAGAGCGGCCCCATCCATTCAGAGTCACGCTTGGCCAGATAGTCGTTGACGGTCACCATGTGAACACCATTACCGGTCAGGGCGTTGAGGAATACGGGTAAGGTTGCCACGAGGGTCTTACCTTCACCTGTGGCCATTTCGGCAATCTTACCTTGGTGCAGGGCGATACCACCGAAGATCTGTACGTCATAGTGTACCATCTCCCACTTGATGCGGCTGCCACCGGCGGTCCATTCGTTATGGTAGATGGCCTTGTCGCCGTCGATGGTAATAAAGTCGTTGGCAGGGTTGGCTGCCAGCTCACGGTCAAAATCGTTGGCGGTTACAACGGTTTCCTCGTTTTCTTTGAATCGACGTGCGGTATCCTTCACAATACTGTAGGCTACCGGCATCACATCGTTGAGCGCCTTTTCCAGGGCCTCGAGCATCTCTTTGTCGAGCTTGTCAATCTCATCGAAGATGGGCTCACGCTCATCGATGGGAGTGTCCTCAATCTTTGCCTTCAACTCATCGATTTTCTCAAGGAAAGGTTTGGCAGCATCTTGCACATAGGTTTGTATTTCCTTGGTTTTGGCACGCAGTTCGTCATTGCTTAGTTTCTGAATGTCAGGATATGCTGCCTTAGCCTTCTCAACAAGAGGCTGGATCAACTTCATATCTCTGCTTGACTTGTCACCAAACATTGACTTTAAAAAATTATTGAAGTTCATATATACTTATTTTATTTTGTTGCTTTATTGAATGCATGCAAAATTACGAAAAAGATTTCGTAATCTGCTTTTTTTGAATGATTTAAAAAAAAATGCTAAAAGAGGGGTGCAGAATTGCATGCATTGGGAGCTCTGATGCGAATGGCCTTAGCTACTGTAGGAGCAATTTGGTCGACAGTAACCGGAGTGGAGATGCGACGGGGAGCGATGTCTTTACCCATGAAGATGATGGGAAAAGGCACAAATCCCGCGCGACTGGTATAGGTTTCTTGGGTATTCTCGTTGAGCAATTTCCAGCCGGGTGCTACTTCTATGATGATATCGCCGCTGACCGAAGGGTTAAACCCATTTCTGATTTTGGCAATCTCGTAGTTACCTGCCAGTAGCCTGTCGCTGGTGTAAACGTCTGCCACACCTTCATTTTGAATTAGAAATGCCTGGCACCGCCCCAGAACCTCAGACATGGCGGCACGCTTTTGCTCTATCAGCTTGTGATTGAGGTATATTTGGTTGCCAAATGTTTGCTCTACATACCTCCCTTGGCCGTAGACGGCACCCAGATAGATATTCAGAAGGTTGGCGGTGCGGTTGATGTAGAAAGTACCTGTAGGCACACGATATTTTGCCAGATTGGTACCATTCTCCTCTGCATAACCAGTCGATGTGACCACGAAAAGTACTTGGTCGAGGCCAATTTGCTTTTCCACACCAGAGATGAGTTTGTTGAGCGTATTGTCTAATTGCATATACACACTCTCCATCTCGGTCTGCCAATGCGTCACAGGTAAACCATCGGGCTTAGAGGCAGAAAGGGTGATGTAAACCAGGTCAGAAACGTCATCTTGTCCCAGTTTGGTGTTGGCAATAGCATCGAGTGCGACGTCAACGACATGGTCATTGGTAAGTCCTTTTTTTACTGATGTTTGACGTTTGTTGCTATTATAAGACTTTAACCATTCGGGCACTACAATACCATAGTAAGTGGAGCCTATCCATTTGCCACCGTGATCCAGCCAATAGGCACCATCGCCAGCATGTCCCGCTGACAGGATGGCCGACTCACGGTCGGATGCAAAGGAATAGACCAGTGCCGTTCCATCGGAGTTGATTTTCAGTTCGTCGCTAATGGTTGAGGTCTTGAGACGTTTGGGTGAGGCATAATAGTTGGCGTCATCCACACAGAATACGGGTTGTAATGTCTCACGGTCGAGCCATTTGGTGGCGATGATGCCATTATAATAGGGGGTAGTCCCTGTAGTCAGCGTAGCAACTGCCGACGATCGTTCGATAGGGGAGAAAGGATAGCTGGCAGCATCGTACACAAGGCCGTCACGTAGCAGGCGCCTGAACCCATTGGAAGTGTAGAGCGGCGAGAAGGCCTCCATATAATCGGTACGCAACTGATCGATGGTGACATTAACCACGAGCCGTGGTGCAAGCTGAAATGCTTGCATTTCGGCGGAAGTGATGGCTGCCAGTATGAACGCTAGATACCTCATTTACCTTTGCTGCTGTCTGCTTGATGATTCCACAAATTACTATATACTCGTATGAGCAAACTGAATGCCAAAAAATACATTCCTTCGGCATAGTCTTGGAGCAGGCCACCTGCAAGGAATAGCAGGATGCAAACAAGCAATGCTTTCCAATACCAATGCCTGTTGCCTGTAATCTGCTGTTTTGCAACAGAATAAACAAATATAATAGACAAAGGGTTGAGGATGAGAATCTGCAGATTCAGACTCACTGTGGGATGTTGAGAAAACACCATAGCAAATAGTACAACACCTGCCAAGCCGTCGAGGGTAAGCAGCACAAGGTCAACAATCCAGAGGACTCTTCTTCTGTACCTTTCCCATATTGTTACCAATAAGACCAACACAAATAAAGCGACCATCACCATAGTCGGAGTAATCTTGTCCCACATACTCGACTGCGATTTGATGTTATCGGTGTTGACCTTGATTACCTCGAACGTTGAGTCCACCAAGGCATGTTTGCGACCATTGTAGTCGACCACGACGGCATGGGCAAAATCCTCGCGGAGCGAATCGGGCAAGAACTGTTGGGCAATATAGTCTGTCGGGGCATCAGCTTTCACGCCCAGCAGCAAGTCGTTGCCAAACCGTGCCCAGCGATGGTACTCGTTCCATTGGTGGGTCATCTCGCGGTAGGAGGTTGTGATAGCTGGGTTAACGCAGTATTCTATCTTGCTGTTGAGGTGGTTTATCAGGATGTCGCGTGCACGAGTGGTGCAGTTGTCATAGAAATAGTTATACCTGTAAACGCGGTTGGCAGGCTCATAGTTCTGGTAGATGGCCTGAGCAATGGCCATCTTCTCTTCACGCGTCAGGTTGAGACGTTGCTCTACTACGCCACGTCCTTGGGAGGCATAGTCGACGAGGAACATCGGAAAAGGCACGACACCCATCTCATAGTCTGTCAAGCCAAAGACAAAGCGCAATACGAAAAAACGCTTGTGAAAGCTGAACATACCATAGTTGACGGCCAGGTCTTGGTTGTTATGTGGATCGCGGAAACGTATGGCTGTATGCCCGTACAGGCTCCAGATCTCATTTCCGGGTGAACAAGTAAGCAATCCAATCTCAACACTATCCATCTGCTGAAGCATCGAGAGCTTGGGGTCTTGTGCCTTACTTGCTGCTGTTAAGAAAATGAAAACAGAAAGACAAAGTAATCTGAAAATATAATCTAAACGTTTCACGATGCAAAAATACCTTATTATTTCCACTTATCGTGCTTTTGTTTCGTTTTTTTTCAATACTTTTGCAGTTGACTTTTAAATTAAATGTCAGAAGAAGATTAGAAACGATATATTGATTTATGAAGAATAGATACTTTGCTGCAGCCTTTCTGTTGGCCTCAGCCACCCAAGTGTCAGTTGCTCAAAGCGGAACTAACTCTCCGTATAGTCAGTTTGCCCTCGGTGTCTTGTCTGATCAGGCATCTGGTTTCAATCGAGGGATGAACGGTCTCAGCCTAGGTTTCCGTGAGCACAATCAGGTCAACTTCCAGAACCCGGCTTCATATTCATCGATCGACAGTCTCTCTTTTATCTTTGATGCAGGAATCTCGGGCCAAGTGTCCAACTTCAAAGAAGGCAACAAAAAACTTAATGCCAATAACTCCAACTTCGAGTATATTGTAGCTGGCTTCCGTGCGTTCAAGCATGTCGGGGTCAGTTTCGGCTTGTTGCCCTACACCAATGTGGGCTACTCGTATTCTACGACACAAGACGTGAAGGACAACAGCAACACCGTGGCCACCAATAGCTATGATGGCACCGGCGGTCTTCATCAATTCTTCCTGGGTGTCGGCTGGGAACCCTTACGTGGTCTGTCTGTGGGTGTTAACGGTGGATATCTCTATGGCGGTTACACCCGAACAGTGGTCAACAGTTTCAGTGACAGCTATGCCAATACCCTTACGAAGCAATATACCTCAGATGTCAGGAACTACAAAATCGACTTTGGTGTACAATATGTCGCACAGCTAGCCAAGCAAGACCAGCTTACGCTCGGTCTCACTTACGGCTTGGGCCATAAGATTGGTGGAGACCCTACGTTGAACCTAATCTCCAACAACAGTCAGACTGGTGTGGCCGACACCACCGTGTTTGCTTCCAGTAGTCTGAAACTGGAGATCCCCACAACCATCGGTGTCGGTCTGATGTATAACCGCAATAACGTCTTGAAGGTGGGTGTTGACTATAGTCTGCAACAATGGGGTAAGGTCGATGCCCCTGACTATCAGGTGGATGGTAGTGGGAACGCTACATATATCATGCAATCAGGCCTATACAAAGACAGGCACAAGGTGACCATCGGTACCGACTATTGTCCGGCCGAGTATGGCCGTAGCTTTGTAAAGCGTGTGCACTATCGTGCCGGTGTGTCGTATGCTACACCTTATTATTATATAAATGGTCAAGACGGTCCTAAGGAGATGAGTGCTTCGCTAGGCTTCGGCATTCCCATCGTCAACAGTTGGAACAACCGCTCATATCTGAATATTAGTGCACAGTGGGTTCGTCAGTCAACCAAGAATTTCATTACCGACAATACTTTCCGCATCAATATCGGCTTGACGTTCAATGAGCGTTGGTTTGCCAAGTGGAAGGTTGATTAAATCTGTCATAAGGTTATTGTGCGATGTCTTTTGTGGTCTCTAACATAAGATATTATCTGCAGGCATTGGTGCTGGTATTGGCTGTATCTTCCTGTCAGGAACAGGTGGAGCACACGGCTGCTGCCATTCATGACCGCGACTCGGTGGCCGTGATGACGAGCTGGGGAGTCAACACCCTTATTTCCGATTCTGGCGTGATCAAATATCGTATCGTTACAGAGCGTTGGGAGGTCAATCAGAACAAGAAACCGTCGCGTTGGATCTTTGACAAAGGACTGTTTCTTGAGCAGTTTGACGAGAAATTCCATATCCAGGCCTATATCCAGTGCGACTCGGCCTATTATTATGACCAGCAGAACCTCTGGGAACTGCGCTCTCGTGTTCGCATCCTGACCAAAGACGGGGTGCGGTTTTCAAGCGAACAGTTGTTTTGGGATGAGCGGAAACATGAGCTGTACTCGCATGTCTTCTCTCGGTTGGTCACACCTGAACGAACGTTGCAGGGCAGCTATTTCCGTTCGGACGAGAAGATGACTCGCTACTTTGTCTCCAACTCCAAGGGCTCTTTCGAGCGATCCGACTTCGATAGCTCTAGTCAGGAGTCTGACTCTGCGCGCACCGCACAAGACAGCATCCAGAAGAGCCAGCGCGGAAAGGCGTTACCCTCACGAAACGATTAATATTGACAGCTTTGGAACAAGTTGATACATTACTGGTTATAGAGATTTTCATCGCGATGGTTCTCAGTGCCTTTTTCTCGGGTATGGAGATAGCTTTTGTCTCTAGCAACAGAATGCTGGCCGAGATGGACAAAGAGAAAAACGGGGTTTCACCACGCCTCATCGCATTCTTTTACCGTCATCCCAACGGTTTTGTCTCGACGATGCTTGTGGGCAACAATATTGTATTGGTGGTCTATGGTATCCTTTTTGCCAAATTGTTCGATAACACAGTCTTTCGAGGGTTGGATCCGGGGTTTACGGTGCCAGCTGATACAATTATCTCTACGCTCATTGTTTTGTTCACCGGAGAGTTCCTGCCTAAGACGCTGTTCAAGAGCAGCCCCAACAAATTGCTATCGTTCTTTTCGCCGTTGGCCTTCTGTTTTTATGTCATCCTCTGGCCTATCAGTAAGTTTGCGACGTTCTTGTCTCGTGTGTTGCTTCGCGTAATAGGTATAAGACTTGACAAGGAGGCTGATGATGAAGGCTTTACTAAGGTTGACCTGGACTATCTGGTACAGTCGTCAATCGATAACGCACCCAATGAGGAGGCTGTGGGCGACGAGGTTAAGATTTTTCAGAACGCCTTGGAGTTTCCCGACACAAAAGTGAGAGATTGTATGATCCCTCGTACTGAGATATGTGCGGTGGACATGGAGGATTGTAGCCTTGAACAGCTTATGCAGATGTTTGTTGAAAGTGGAAAGTCGAAGATTATAGTTTACAAAGACGATATAGACCATATCATCGGCTACATTCATAGCTCCGAATTGTTTCACAAACCTGAGCGATGGCAAGACCATGTTCGCACGTTGCCTTTTGTTCCCGAAACCATGGCAGCTCAGAAGCTTATGCGCACCTTCCTGCAGCAGAAGAAAAGCATAGGTGTGGTGGTCGATGAGTTTGGTGGAACCAGTGGCATCGTTTCACTCGAAGACCTGGTGGAAGAAATCTTTGGCGACATTCAGGATGAGCATGATAGCGATAATTATATTGCCAGGAAGACCGATAATGGCGACTTTATTCTCTCTGCTCGTCTGGAGATTGACAAAGTGAATGCCATGTTCGATCTTGATCTGCCCGAGAGTGATGATTATATGACAGTCGGAGGGTTGATTTTGCACGACTTCCAGAGCTTTCCGAAGCTCAACGAAATCGTGTCGATAGGGAAATATCACTTCAAGATTATCAAGAACACGATGACTAAGATTGAACTTGTGAGATTGCATGTTGACAAATGAATATAAGAAGGGTCACCTCAAAAAACCTTTATCGATCTGAGATTATACTAACTTTCATGTTTTTTTCTTATCTAAATATTCCCTTGTTTGCTATTAATTTAGTAAATTTGTACGCTTTTTGTAATATATGAGCACCCGAATAATCCAAGAAAATAAACAATAAACAATAAATAACTTTTAAATCAATGGCAGCATTAGGAAAAATCAGAAGCAAAGGCATCACGCTGATCATCATCATCAGCTTGGGTCTGTTTGCTTTTATTGCCGAGGAGGCCTTCCGTTCTTGCGAGTCGTCTCGCAACAACCAGCGCCAGCAGGTCGGTGAGGTGTTAGGTAACAAAATTAGTTATGAGGATTTTGCAAAACTCGTTGACGAGGCCCAAGAGGCTATGAAGGTCATGGGGCAGGAGAACCTCAACGACGATCAGCAGAACCAGCTTCGTGACCAAGTATGGCAGAATTATGTGCAGTATGAGATTATCAAGAACGAGTGTGACAAACTTGGACTCACAGTTACCAACAATGAGATACAGAACGTACTCAATGAGGGAACCAACCAGATGCTTCTCTCTACTCCGTTTGTCAATCAGCAGACGGGCCGTTTTGATGCCAACCAGCTGAAGCAGTTCCTTGCGCAGTACAACAACGTCAAGACCTCCAACCCGCAAGCTGCAGAGCAGTATCAGAGCATTTACAAATACTGGACTTATGTAGAGAAGTCTCTTCGTCAACAGCTGCTCATACAGAAATACAACGGTCTGCTGGCCCACTGCTTCTTGTCCAACCCCGTGGAAGCCAAGATGAGTTTCAACGAGGAGAGCCAGGAGAGCCAGATCCAGTTGGCCTCTTATCCTTATTCCAGCATCCAGGATGCCAAGGTTTCTGTGTCTGAGTCTGACCTCAAGGCCAAATATGATGAGTTGAAGGCTCGCTTTCAGCAGTATGTAGAGAGTCGTGACATCAAGTACGTTAGTGTGCCCATCAATGCTTCTGCCGCCGACCGTGCTGCCCTGATGAAGGAAATGAGTGGCTATGCCAAGGATTTGGCCGCCGCCGCCGATCCTACAGAGGTGGTTCGCAAGAGCACGTCCAGCGTGCCTTACCTCGGCATCCCCGTCGGTAAGGAGGCATTCCCCACCGACATTGCAGCTAAGATCGACTCTATGGCTGTGGGCCAGACACTCGGCCCTGTGGAGAGCATGCAGGACAACACTCTTAATGTGGTGAAGCTTGTTGCCAAGCAACAGTTGCCCGACTCTGTGCAGTTCCGTGGCATCCAGGTGGGTGGCGCTACTCCCGACGAGGCTCACAAGCGAGCCGACTCTATCTACACCGCCCTCAAGGGTGGTGCCGACTTCGCAACCATCGCCAAGAAATATGGTCAGGACGGTAAGGAGCAGTGGCTCACTACACGAATGTATGAGTATTCGCCTTCGATGGACAAAGACACCAAGGGTTATCTCTATGACTTGTTGACCATGGGTACCAACGAGGTGAAGAATATTACGCTTACCCAAGGTAACATCGTTGTCCAGGTGCTCGACCGTAAGAATATGGTTGAGAAATATACAGCAGCCGTCGTGAAGAAAACCATCGATTATTCGAAAGAAACACGTGGAGCTATCTTCAATAAGTTCAGTTCTTTTGCCAGCGCTAACAAGACTGCAGAGGCCATCGAGAAAAATGCTGCAAAGAGTGGCTACCGTGTGATGGAGGCTAAGGATGTCACCACGAGCCAACATTATCTGGCCGGCATCCATTCTACACGCGATGCCATGAAGTGGCTGTTCAACGCCAATGAGGGCGAGGTGTCACAGATGTACGAGTGCGGTGATAACGGTAACAATCTGCTCATCGTAGTCTGCGAGAAAATCCATCCTATAGGTTATCGCGACCTCAGCGACGCTCAGGTGAAGGAGATTATCAAGCAGGAGGTGCTTCGCGATAAGAAGGCTGAGCAGCTCATTGCCAAGGCCAAGGGTGCAACAAGCATTAGCGCTGCCAAGGCCAAGGGTGCCAACATCACCACCATCAACCAGGTCACTTTCGCTGCGCCTGTCTTTGTTCAGGCCACCGGTGCCAGTGAGGCTGCGCTGAGCGGTGCTGTGTATGCCACCAAGCAGGGCGCTTTTAGCACACATCCTGTGAAAGGTCAGGCTGGTGTTTATCAGTTCCAGGTGGTGAAGCGTTCAAAGAATGCCGCTAAGTTTGACGAGAAACAGCAGGAGGCCAAACTCCGCCAGAAGTCTATGCAGTATGCTGGCAACTACATGAACGAGCTCTTTACCAAGGCGAAGGTTGTCGATAACCGCTACTTGTTCTTCTAAACGGACAATCTTACAGATTTGTATCATATTAGAAAGCTGCCTGCAACTTGCAGGCAGCTTTCTTTTCTTCCTAAGCGATTAAGGTGCTTTATGGCCATGTAGAACTTAGGTGAATATACCCAGATGCTACATTACACAGCCATGGTTCACAGTGGTGAAGTGACTAGGAGGTGGCATACCGCTTTGTAATGTTCATCATCGACTGTTCTATTCCATGCGTCCATACTTCATCTCGTCACCATTCTTGTCATACTGCTTACGCTTGCCGGTGGGTGTATCCGTGAGGGTGATTCGCACGACAGCGGTACGTGAGAGACTCTGTTCGATGCTTTGGTCGAAGGCATCCATGTGTTGTGGTAGAAAACGTTCGCTGATGAGACGCAAGCCTTCAATTTTCTCGGCATCGGTCTCAACGAGCTCTGCATGTCCGAAGGCAATGGCCGATTTATACTGCAAGGTGAACGTGCCATCCTTCGGCCCGACGGTGGGGCGGCATTGGGTGACGGCCGAAAGACACACTTCGGGATGGGTCTTGATGGCATCAAGTTTGTCGCCTTCGAGAGCACAATGGAAATACCAGGTGTTGTCGTCCTTAGCGGCGAGCGACAAGGGAAGCCCATAGGCGCTGCCGTCGGGACGGGTAAAGCTGACGGTGATGTAGGGAGCCTTGCGCATGATTTCCAAAGCCCATTCGCTGCTCATGGCTCTTGATTCTTTTCTCATTTTCTGATAGTTACTATTTTGATTTGGTTTTAGGTGGGTTATATGAATCACCACCGGACACAAAGATAGGTAAAGTTTGTGGATTAGGGAATCTATTGATGGTATTTATTTGAATTAATGATGTGCCGCAAGAATGGAAGCAACCCAATGAGGGCATGGCCAACTGATCATGTGTGTGTGTGAAACGTGGCGTAAGCCATTGCAGGTTTTCGCTTATGGTATAGATTTATTCTTGTTGCTACGAAAAAAACAAATAGACATGACGGCATTTGTTAAAAAAACATTATATTTGCAGGGTTTTATAACCATTGACATGGAAAGTCTTTGCGACTGTTGAGTAGCATTTATTTTGATATGAAGACCATCAATATTGACACTGCCACCCTCTGCTCCCACTTACAGAAAAAACTGTTTGCTGCGGATGGGATTTATCATTCACTCTGGATGGCAATGCAGGAGGATGAGGAACTGACGGCCGTGGTGCGCCAGCGGCAACTTCATATATACCGACAAGGCAAGAAGGTGTTGATACTTAAAGGCAAGGCAGCACCGGCAATTGTCCGCGATGACCCTCTTTGCCAGATGCTATTTGCAAAGTAAAAGCTGTGTTTTTTACTTGCAAGCCTCATTCTTTTCAAGATGATAAGTACCTTTACGAGCAACAAATCAAAATCCGATGCTAATCAGAAATATAGGGTCAAAAGACAATGCTGCTGTGGCTATGATACCCAAGATGGCCTTCGTGGAACTGGGTGCCCCACTGAAAAATACGGTTTACGACGACCCGCGTACGGGGAGCCCCGAGGCCTTAGCTTTCAATGCCTACATCACGAATGCCGTGGAAATTCGTGATGATGAGACTGTTATCAATTTTGGAACTCATCCCTCTTCAAATTATGCCGTTCCTACTTCAGACCATTTCTTGCCTCTGCTCTACGTGCTTGGAGCTAGCGATGGCAAGAAGGTGACCGTGTTCAACAATCATATCGAACTCGACTCCATGGCCATGACAAGCTATCTGATAGAGCATGATTAAAGGTTCGTAAAATGATATAAACGCTTCTTGTGTCAGTGACAACTTTATCATTGGCAATAATCATTTGATGATGCTGAAGGATGCTGATATTCAATTCAATAGCTGTAATATGTACTATGTCTGAAAGAATGCCCAGGATAAAAACTTTTATAAATCTTTAATCTGTTTCATTCTTTTTCATTAATTTTGTCATCGGTTTACAAAGTGTAGACCAAGGGGTGCCCGATTTTTCGAGCTGAGATGATACCCAGAACCTGATCCGGATAATGCCGGCGTAGGAAAAGAAACCTGGTGATGCCCCTTTTGTATATGTTATTATTCAAAAGGTATTTATGAACAAGAATTATTTTTTGCTTGGTGTAGCCCTCTGTGGGGCTACCAGTGCCTTGGGAGCGCAATCCAAGGATGAGACGACGGACACGCTGCATGCCTATATGTTGCAGGATGTACAGGTGACATCGACACGTGCTTCCGAAAAAACGCCCATGGCGTTTAAGAATATCAGTCAGCAACAGATACGTGCCGTGAACTTCGGACAGGACATTCCTTATCTCTTGTCGCTCACGCCATCTGTTACCACCACCTCGGATGCAGGTAATGGCATCGGATATACGTCTATCAGGGTTCGCGGCGTTGATCCTTCACGCATCAACATCACTGCCAACGGCATTCCGATGAATGATGCCGAGAGCTCGCAAGTGTATTGGGTGAACATGGGCGACTTTGCTTCAAGTCTGCAGAGCATGCAGATCCAGCGAGGGGCAGGTACCTCGACCAATGGTGCCGGTGCCTTCGGTGCTACGCTAAACCTTCAGACCGAGAATATCGGTGCCACGCCGTATCTGGCTCTAGACCTTGCCGCAGGCAGCTATTATTCGCACAAAGAGACGCTGCGTTTCGGCACCGGGCTCCTCGGTGGGCATTGGGGCATTCAAGGTCGACTGTCGAATATCGGGTCGAAGGGCTATCTCGACAGGGCGTCGACCAAACTCAATTCCTATTTCCTGCAAGGAGGCTACTTCTCTGACCGTACCATGGTGAAGTTCATCACCTTCAATGGCAACGAGGAAACCTATCATGCATGGAACTATGCGTCGAAATATGAGCAGAGTTTGTATGGACGTCGTTACAATTCGTGTGGCAAATACTACGATGCCAATGGCAATGTGCACTACTACGACAACCAGATCGACAACTATCATCAGCAAAACTACCAGTTGCTGTGGGACCAAATCCTCAACGACAATTGGAACTTCAACGTGGCCTTTCACTATACTAAGGGACAAGGTTACTACGAAGAGTACAAGAGTAATCGTACATGGGCTCAGTATCTGCTGACAAGAGACTGGGATCTTTTTGGAGACCTTGTGCGCCAGAAGAAGATGGACAACGACTTCTATGGCTTTATTGCCAGCTTGAATTATAATAACAAGAACGGGTTGACAGCTAATTTAGGTGGTGGCTGGAACAAATACGACGGCGACCATTTCGGAAAGGTTATCTGGACAGGCACGCCTTACATCTCGACGACGGATGCCGACGGCAAGCCATCTTCCATTGCCACCACCACGCCCACCGGTATTCAGCCTGATCTTGAATATTATCGCAACAATGCCAAGAAGACCGACGGTAACGTCTATGCCAAGGTGAACTGGGAGTTTTACAAGGGGCTCAGCGCATACGTTGACCTTCAGTACCGCCATATCAGCTACAAGATGAATGGCCCTACCGACCAATGGGACAAAACGAAGCAGGTGAGCTATGCCATGAAAGACCAGTTCGACTTCTTCAATCCTAAGTTCGGACTCAACTATGAGCTCAATGCCCAGCATCGTCTGTATGCCTCGTATGCCATTGC
>JBHAFS010000136.1:0-22902 GCA_041856205.1 Prevotella sp. | reverse complement strand
TTGCTTCCTTGGTTTTCCTCCGCTCGCCTTCGGCGAATCTCAGAATATATGAGAATATCATTTCAGAGGATGCTCATCGCAGAATATCTTGTCAGACCCGCAGGCGGGTCTCATAGGAGAATATCATTTACCTATACAGAGTCAAGCAATTATTCGCCTGAAACTAATGGTTAAAAACACAAATTTATTAACTGAGCCGTTATTCTGTTACTCTGTCTTAGTGGCTACCGGTATTGGCGGCAGGTGAGTATCTGCGGGTATATACAAAAAAAAGGATGACCTATGTCATCCTTTTATGCGCTCCAGGATGGGCTTGAACCAACGACCCCCTGATTAACAGTCAGGTGCTCTAACCAACTGAGCTACTGAAGCATAATTCTTAATTGCGAGTGCAAAGGTAAGAAGATTCCTGGAAACTGCCAAACTTTTTTGCGAGAAAAATTAATTTTATGTGAAAAAAGTTGGGTTGTAGCTTTAATTTAGTATCTTTGCAAGCACTTAAACAAAGTAGAAATCAAGCGGATAAGCAGGTTGGAACCCCGGCCTGTGTCGCGCCAACGATGACAAACAGAATATGAGAAAAGTGATGATGATGGTGGGCTGCTGGCTGCTGGCCCTGGGCTGCTGGGGGCAGAATGATGACCACAACTTCAAGATAGCCAAGAACCTGGATGTGTTTAACGCCATCTACAAGAACCTGGAGATGATGTATGTCGACACGCTCGATGCCGACGAGGTGGTGGGCAACGGCATCAATGCCATGTTGCAGAGCCTCGACCCCTACACCGTATATTATCCCGAAGACAAGCAGAACGACCTGAAGATGATGCGCACGGGCAAGTATGCCGGCATCGGGTCGCTCATACGCTACAACTATAAGCTGGGCAGGGTGTGCATCGACGAGCCCTACGAGAACATGCCGGCGGCGGAGGTAGGCCTGAAGAAGGGCGACATCATCCTCAGCATCGACGGCGAGGACATGACCAATAAGGACAATGCCTACGTGAGCGACCACCTGCGCGGCGATGCCGGCACGACCTTCGAACTGAAGATTCGGCGCCCCTCGACCGGCAAGGACATGAAGTTCAAGGTCACGCGCCGTGCCATCCAGATGCCTGCCGTGCCCTATTACGGCATCCAGCCCAACGGCCTGGGGTATATCAACCTTAATGGTTTCACCGAGGGGTGTGGCAAGGACTTCCGCAATGCCATCATTGAGATGAAGAAAGGTGGCATCAAGGGGCTGGTGTTCGACATGCGCGGCAACGGCGGAGGCTCAGAGATGGAGGCCGTGAACGTGGTCAACTGCTTCGTGCCCAAGGGCAAGCTCGTGGTGAGCAACCGCGGCAAGCTCAAGGAGGCCAACCGCGACTACAAGACAACGGTAGAGCCCATCGACACGGTAATGCCCATCGTGGTGCTGGTGAACGGCAGCACGGCATCGTCGGCCGAGATTGTCAGCGGGGCGCTGCAGGACTTCGACCGGGCGGTAGTCATGGGCAGCAAGACCTACGGCAAGGGTCTGGTGCAGACCATCATCGACCTGCCCTACAACGGACAGATGAAACTCACCACCAACAAATACTACATTCCCTCGGGCCGTTGCATACAGAAGATCAACTACAGTCATGCCGACGGCGGGTCGAACGAGGAGGTGGCCGACTCGCTCGTCAAGACGTTCTACACCGCCAACGGCCGCCCTGTGAAAGACGGTGGTGGCATCATGCCCGACGTGGAGGTGAAGGCCGACTCGCTGTCTAACCTGGCCTACTACCTGGTGGGGGCGCGCGACTCCAACGAGCTGGTACATACCTTCGAGGTCAACTACATTGCCAAGCATCCCACCATTGCCTCGCCGGCCGACTTCGACCTGACTGATGCCGACTATGAGGAGTTCAAGCAGATGGTGCTCAAGAGCAACTTCAAGTACGATGCCCTGAGTGAGAAGAGCTTGGAGAACCTCGAGAAAATGGCCAAGTTTGAGGGCTACTTCGATGATGCCAAGGCCGAGTTTGAGGCCCTCAAGCGCAAACTGAAGCACAATGTGGCCAAGGAGCTCGACCATAACAAGGAGAGCATCAAGGCCCTGCTGACCAACGACATTGTCACCGCATACTACTATCAGCGTGGTGCCATCCAGAACTCGCTGAAGAGCGACAAGCAAGCCGACGAGGCATTCAAGTTGCTGCAGAACAAGGACGACTACTACAAGCTGCTGAAGGGCAAGTGATGCCCGGCGCACGACACGAGAACCGATATGGCAACGGTCATACACAGTGGGCGAGAGGTACATGGGTACTTCTCGCCCTTTTTTTGGGATATGAACGTTAAAGATGCTTGCAGCCCAGCGTTTATGGCTGTTTTTCCCTATATTTGCAACCGGGGGGAGAGAGACCTCGGCACATCCGTGGTTTTGCAGATAGAATGTTCTAATTATAATCAAGATGAAGAAAGAACTGTTGAAGAAGCTGACTGCCGAACCGGGCAAGAAGCACGAGGTGAGCGAGTTTGACCCTGGCTACACTGCAGATTTGAAGAAAGACGATGCCACGGCGCTGATCGAGGAGAACATCAGCACGATGTCGGTGCTGCAAGACGAGCTCTATGCCTTCGACCGCCATGCCGTGCTGGTGGTGTTCCAGGCCATGGATGCCGCAGGCAAGGACGGCACCATCAAGCATGTGATGTCGGGCATCAACCCCCAGGGCTGCCAGGTGTTTGCCTTCAAGCGCCCGTCGGCCGAGGAACTCGACCACGGCTACCTGTGGCGTGTACAGAAGAACGTGCCCGAACGAGGACGCATCGGCATCTTCAACCGCTCGCACTATGAGGATGTCCTTGTGGCGCGCGTGCATCCGGAGATCGTGGTCAACGCCCAGATACCGGGCATCAAAGACCTGAAAGACGTAGACGATAAGTTCTGGGAAAGGCGTTATCGCCAGATCAACGACTTTGAGCGTTATCTCTCCGAGACCGGCACTACGGTCATCAAGTTTTTCCTCAACGTGTCGAAAGACGAGCAGCGCAAGCGCCTGCTCAAGCGCATTGACGACAAGGAGAAGAACTGGAAGTTTGAGGCCGGCGACCTCAAGGAGCGTGCCGCATGGGACCAGTATATGGAGGCTTACTCAAAGATGCTCACCAAGACCTCTACCGACTATGCCCCATGGTACGTCATTCCTGCCGACCACAAATGGTTCATGCGCTATGCCGTGGGTCAGATCATCAATCACCGGTTGGAAGAGTTGAAGATGAGCTACCCCAAACTCGACAAAGAAGCTGAGGCCGGACTGAAGGCCTGCAAGGAACAACTCCTGAACGAGGAAAAGGATACGAAGGCCGGCAAATAGCTTGTGCCGTGCCAGAGCTTACAGATGGTCGGCCATCTGAGGTGACTGTCAAACAGAGAAGACCCTGCGGCCTTCTCTGTTTTTTTGCACCGGGGGGCCACTCTGCGATGTTAGGGCAGCCGTCAGCCCGACAATCATGCAAGATGACAGCCCACCTATGATATTTATACAAAGCCAAGGTTGGTGGAAACATCAGATATGCACCAACACGCCCACGAGGCACTCGCGACCACGCAAGGGCAAGAGCCGGGTGATGGTGTTGAGTCCCGAGACCTGTGTGACGGAATAGGAAGTAGCGTTCATCAGGTTGCGCAGGGTGCAGTTCCACTCTATTGTCTTGTTCATTTTCCAGCGTACTTCGGCATCCATCAGGTAGCAATGCTTATAGACTGAAGATTCCACCTCGTTGCTCGTGCCCTGTACATGCATACGAATGTCCCACTTGGCGGTGGGGAAGAGGTAGAGCGAGGCGTCGTTGGCAAACTGACTGAGCACCGACGAGCGATAGACGGGGGTACGCTCCCAAAAGAGAGTGGCTCGCGACTGCAGGTAGAGACGCAGCCATTTTAGCTTGTGGTAGTCCACATCGATATTGGTTCCCAATACATGTGAGCGGTTGGTGACGAGGAGCTCGTTCTGCGCCACAGGGGCATTCCGCTGCACGTAAGTGGCGTTCCACTTCAGCGTGATGCCGGCCGTGGCGAAACTCTTGCTCAACTCCGAAGAGGCGGTGAGGCTATGCGAGGTGGTCGTTCCCTCGCATTCGGTAATGGTGGTGAGTGTGTCGGTGTAATTGAAATTGAGGTATCGCTCGTCACGCTGCCTACGATAGCCCACGTTGACATTGGCAAAGACGAGAGAGGTGAGGTTGCGATAACTCAGTCCTCCCGACACATTGTAGCTGCGAGAGATGAACACCTTGGGCAGCACTTGCCGCACGCTGCGGTAGTTGGTATGTACGGGTAAGAGACTGTAGAAGGCCGACGCAGCATCCTCCACTGCGGTGTTGAAGCCGAGGCGAAGGGTGAAAAACTGCCCCAAGTGTCTGCGCAATGCCGCCGAGGGGGTGATTCTCCATAGTCCTCTGCTGTTCTTGGTTGCCGCATTGATGTAAGTAGCAAGGTGCTGCACCGGCAGCCCCAGCTCTAAATAATCTTCCGACCCCAATCGAATGGTATAGGTTGGTGTCAAGGTCCATATCGTACTTTGTCGCGTAACGATGTCGTCGGCCTCGCTTCTCGATCTACGCAACGTCATCTTGGCCGTGAGTACCAAGGGGTTGCCCCATAGCGAGAAGACACTACCCATTTGCGCCCGCGAAAGGAAGGCGCGCGAGGCATAGTGGGTGTCGACGTTGTAGAGCAACATGCTGTCGGCCGCTGTCAGAAGGGCATCGTGCCGGTTGTAAGCTTGCAGCATCCATTTCACGGTCAGCGTCTGGCGCCCCACGGCAAGACCGGCGTTGAGATAGTTGCGCACATAACCGGGCTTGATGTTGGCATGTTGGCTCACCCCCATGCTGTTGCCACTCAGGTTGTTGGCTGATCGCTGTCGTTGAAGGTCGTAACGCAGCTCATCTGAAACATAGGCCTTGTCGCCGTTCAACTCGTAATGCACACGAGGCATCAACTCCCAGGCATGCATACGCCATCGGTTGGCCTCCTCCACTTGCACCGTGCGTTGGCCGCCGTAGAGGTTGGCGGTGGTGTTGGAATAGCCCTCCGAGCGGTGATTGGCAAGCACGTTGACACGAAGCGTTGCATTTTTCGATATATTTGTCAGTGCGTTCAGTCCGCCAGCCTGCGACCGGTTGTCGTTATATCGTTCTGCCGGCAGGTCCTCGTTGTAGGGAGGCGTGGGCATCCACGAGGCCGGAAGCGGCTCAAAGGCGTCAAGGTCTGACATATCTATATGCTCCATCGTCTCCTCCGTCACGTCCTGCCCCACGTTGTTGCCCTTGGCGGTGAGCAGCCACTGCGTGCTCTTGAGAATCTTGGTGAGGAACAGCCTTCCCTGCCAGAGACCGTTGTCGCCCCATCCTCCCTTGGCTTCCATTTCGCCAAAGGGGAGCCCTTGCTTCTTTTTGTCCAGCCGGATGTTCAAGGCCGCCTTGTCGCTCACCTGCTTTCCGCGCAGCATCTTTACCGGCTGATGGTTCTCCAGCACCTCAACGGTGCTCACGGCATCCACCGGCAGGTTGCGGGTGGCTTGGTTGTAGTTGTTGCCAAGCAGGTCTTTCCCTTCGATATAGAATTTGTTGATGGCCTTGCCCTGGTAACTCACCGTGCCGTTGTCTTGCACGGTGATGCCCGGGAGTTTTCGCAACACGTCTTCAAGATGGGCATCGCCCCTGCCAACAAACTGACCGACGTTGTAGGACAGCGTGTCGCCCGCCGAACGGATGGGTGGCGCTTTCACCTTTACCTCGCGCAACGTTACAGACTGCTGCACCATGGAAAGGAGATTCACCTTACCAACCGAAAAGGAGGAAGCCGGACGGCGAACGCCGGCATAGCCCATGGCGGTGAAGCTCAACCTGCTGTCGCGCGGCGCCACTACGGTGAGTTTGCCATCGGCATCCGACACGGCGAAGGCCGCTGCCTTATCGTTCGACGTTAAGACACGGCACACCACTTGGGGCAGCGGCTCGTGGGTAAGGCTGTCGGTAAGGGTAAAAACGAGCGTCAGTCCATCGCCGGGTTGATGGGCTTGCAACGGACCGACGCTGACGAAGGCGACAAGGATGGTGAGCAATACCCTCATTCTCAGTCGCGTTCAATGGGATTGTAAGGCCTGGACTGTACCCTTGCCTTGTCCTCCTCAGACACAGAGATGCCTTGCCCGGAAAGGGCAGAAAGTGGGTCGGCACAAAAGTTGGCATAAGCCTTACGCACATTCTTGCGGCTTGTCTTTATGAGTTCTTTATGGGCAAGCAGGTAGATGGGTACATATCCGTCTGCCTTCTCTATGCTCTCGGCCGAGAAGTCAAACTGTCCTTGTGTGTCGGTAACACGGAGGGCGAGGCCCGGCAGGCCATTGAACTTATAAGGTCCGTAGGGCATGGCCAAGTCTGGCGCATACCATGCCACGTAACTTCTGCCAAACAGGGTTGTGGTGGCCTTGTTGCAATGGTAGCCCAAAATGGTGGTGTCGCCTTCTGCCAGCTCCCATTCAGGTGTGGTTAGTGGTTCTTCATACTGGTAGTGGTGCAGGTAGCCGATGGTCTTTTGCACGGTTTCCTTCTTGGCCGAGTAGTCGAACACGATGTTCTCATCAAACTTAGCCTTCTTGAGTGTGCCCACTATTTCTCCCAAAGCCATCGTTCCTGCATCGTTCTTACGTGCCAGCTGGTCGACAATAGAATCGTGTGCCAGTCGGTAGCGGTCGCAGAAAACGGAATAGTGGTCGCCAATCTCAAGCAGCGTGTGCGCCTCTTTCTTCATGGATGGAACAACAGAGTCGGGCGCGAAACGATAGACATAGCCCACCTTGTATTTGGCTGTATCCAATATTTTCTTAGCGATACTGTCTGCTCGAAGGCCTGTTTGTGAATTTCCATTGATAGAATTGAACGTCTGTGCCTTGATGTTACCCAGAAGACAAAAGGTGAAAACAAGAGTAAGGTATAATTTGGTCATCATATTCTTCAGAATATAAATGGCTCTTTCCTCAACAGCGTTTTTTGTGTGCATGGCATTTGCCGAAACGCAAAGCATTGCCAATAATAAGAATGTCTTCATTGTGCAATAATTTATATTAAACAAGTATGAACTCTTCGCAAAAGTAATATTTTTTAGGCGAAATATAGCAATTATTTATTTATTTTTAAAAAAAACTGCCCAAACGTAACTATATGGTTTCTCCGGCGTTAGAGACATCAAGATAGGTTAAGGCGGGTAATGTTAATTGCCACCGAAATCAAATCATTACATCAGGGGTTACGTATTGTCATCTGTCTGACTCCCTTCGGCTCAGATGGCACGTTAGCCTGCGGCAGTAGTCAGGCAGTGCCCGGTCTGGCGAAGGGTTGGAGGGTAGGTGGGTTAGCGGGTTGCTGGCGGTGCGTGAAGGGTGCTCTCTTGCCCCGAGAACGGTCTTCAGACGGTAGGGTAGCGTGGGTGGGGGGCTGTGGTTCGAGTCGAAGCATCGTGTGGTTCGAGTCGAAGCAGCGTGTGGTTCGAGTCGAAGTAGCGTGTGGTTCGAGTCGAAGCAGCGTGGGCCGACGATGGTATGGCGGGTGGATTGTAGTGTTTGGGATGTAGCAGAACTATGCTATAAAGGGATTAAACGATAGCTATGATGTTATCAACTGAATAGGTTGTCGCCTTTCGTGGCTACGTATGGGTATGGCAGGGGTGTCACGCCTTATGCCCCGAAAAGGTCGACACTGATGTGTATGGCACATGGAATCGGTTTACAGCAGTCATGCGTCGCAACGTTCAGCATATTCTGTTAGTCTGCGATGATTATCATTTTCTTTTTTATTGGTTATGTATTCAGACGCTGCTTGTCTTGCAACGGCAGAAACCCTCCTGCTTGTCACGCATCTGGAGGTGGGTCACAGACAGATAGCGGAGCAACGCAGATATGCCCCATTGGCAAGGGGCAAGGCGGTGATACGGTGTTAAATAAATATAAAGAACTAAAGTTTTATAGTACCTTGTATTGCATGGTACTAATGTTTTGCCTAATTTTGTGGCGTCAATCATACTCACTACGGATATGAACATCGAAAATGCGAAATCACAAATGCGCAAGGGTATGCTCGAATACTGCATACTGTTGTTGCTCGAAAAGCAGCCGGCCTACACTTCGGACATCATCCAGCGCCTGAAGGAAGCCGAGTTGCTGGTGGTGGAGGGTACGCTTTATCCATTGCTCACCCGTCTCAAGAACGACGGCCTCCTGAGTTATCAATGGCAGGAGAGCACGCAAGGCCCACCCCGCAAGTATTATCTGCTGACGGCCGAAGGCAAAACCTTCCTGCACGAGCTCGACAAGGCCTGGGAGGAAATAGCGGCCACCGTGAACTATCTGAAATGACAATCGCAAATCCATTGAAACCACAATTATGAAAAAGAACATCACGATCAACATGTTTGGCCGGCTCTACGCCATCGACGAAGATGCCTACAGGCTGTTGCAGCAATATATCGACACGTTGCGCAGCTATTTCTCTCGCAAGCCCGACGGCAAGGAGATTGCCGATGACATCGAGGCCCGCATCGCCGAGCTGTTTGACGACCTGAAGGCCAATGGCGTGGAGGCCATCAACATTGAGCACGTGCAGGACATCATCACGCGCATAGGCGACCCCAAACAGATGGAAGCAGGGGATGTTGACGAGGAGGAGGCACCCCATGAGGATGGTGCTGCCGAGGAACTGAAGTCGGCGGCCCTGAATATAAGAGACAAGATAGCGGCCTATTTTGACCGTCTCCGCAAGTCGAACAAACGTCTTTACCGCGACCCTACCGACAAGAAGGTCACGGGCTTGCTGGCCGGTTGCGCCCGCTATTTCGGAGGCGATGTGCTGTGGTGGAGGCTTGGTTTCGTGTTGCTGTTTTTCCTGACGGCATGGAGCGGAAAGGTGATGCATCATGTCTTTGGAGGCCTCTTCATTGGGCCGATGAGCCTGTGGCTCCCCGCACTTTATGTCATCATGGCCATCCTCACCCCGATGGCCGAGAAACCCGAAGACCGGCTGATGATGAAGGGCGTGGACGTGACACCGCGCAACCTCGCCCAGGAGGTGACCGAGGAACATACACAGGCCGACACCTTTCAGCCCCGGGAAACCGGCGCTTCCGGCTGCCTGTCGGTAGTGCTCAAGGCCTTTTTGCTGCTGTTCAAGACCTTTCTGGTGCTCGTAGGCCTGTTGGCGATGTTGGTGGTCTTTACCGCTGTCTCGGTGATGATTCTGCTGCTCGTCAGTCCCGACCTCTTTGGCGATGCCCGTTTCACCCAGCTCTATAGGTCTGCGGTGAGTCCGGAGATGATGGTGCTGTGCCTGTCGGGGTTGCTCGGCCTGCTGGCCGTTTCGGTCTACTGTGTCATCCATGCCTTTATGAGCAGCCGGCAGAAGGTGGAGCCCATGGGGCTGGCCCAGCGGTTGGTGTGGATTGGGCTCTGGATGGTGTGCTTGCTGACGGCCAGCATCAGCGGTGTGGCCATGGTCGCTCGGTTCTCGCATGCCGAGGAAAAGTTGGACGAGATGGAAGAGCAGGCCTACATCAAGGCCAATACGCATGACGGCGTTTTCATCGACCGCGACGACTGGGACTACCTCTCGCAGGGCGGATGGTATCTTGTAGAGCCCACGGGTGGCCGAAACAATTACACCGACATCGGTCAGCACTACTCGGGCAAGGGCGATATGCGGTATCTCAACGGCTATGCCGACTGGGGGCTGAGCTACCAGGTGGAGCACAACAGGACTGAGGTGCCCTCGGGCACGTACACCCTGACCGTGACGGCCCGCACCGATGGAAAGGGAGCATTTGTGTATGCCGTGGCTGACGGAAAGCAATACCTGGCCGAGATACCCGTGAGCGGCGACCAAGGGGGAAATGTATGGATGGAGGCCAAGCGATTGTTGAACAGGACAGACACGGTGGCAAGCGACGACAACCGACGGTATTATCAGGATATTGCCGATGCCAACGACGGCAAGGGCTACGGCTGGAACCGTGTGACCATCGACGGCATCAAGGTAACCAAGGGAACCGTAACCTACGGCGTGTCCACCAAGTCGGGCTTCACCGGCGCCTCGTTTGGCGGACAATGGGTCTCTGCCACCGATTTCAGACTGAAACTGCAGCAGACCGCTTCGGCCGGAGAATGACGGTAGCCATAGCGTTATACACTTTTTGTGAACGGGCAAAAAAAGCCTGAAAATACTTGCGGGGATGCTTTTTTCTTCGTAACTTTGCAGCGTTCAGTGGAATGAGGGGCTCCCCGAGAGCTCCTCATTTTTTATTAATAACGTTATATGATTGATAAGAACGTCGTAAAAACATTAGTAGAAGAGTGGTTGGAGGATAAAGACTACTTTCTGGTGGATGTCATTGTGAGTCCGGACGATAAGATCGTTGTAGAGATCGACCATGCCGACGGGGTGTGGATCGAAGACTGCGCCAAGCTGAGCAAATTTATCGAAGAGAGGCTCAGCCGTGAGGAGGAAGACTATGAACTGGAAGTGGGGTCGGCCGGTCTGGGCCAGCCGTTCAAGGTGGAGCAGCAATACCAGAACTTCATCGGCGAAGAGGTAGAGGTGCTGGATGCCGACGGCAAGAAGGTGAAAGGCATACTGAAATCGGTCGAGGGACGCGACTTTGTGGTCACGGTCAACGAGAAGGTGACGGTGGAAGGAAAGAAACGCCCGGTGAAGATGGACGTTGACTATCCGTTTAACATGGACAAAGTAAAATATACAAAATATTTAATCAGTTTCAAATAAGCTATGGCAGCAAGAAAAAAAGATGAAGAGCAGGTGAGCATGATCGACTCCTTCCGCGAATTCAAGGAGTTGAAGAATATCGACCGCACCACACTCGTGAGTGTGCTGGAAGAGAGCTTTCGCAACGTGCTTGCAAAGATATATGGCAGCGACGAGAATTTCGATGTGATTGTCAACCCCGACAAGGGCGACTTCGAGATCTACCGCAACCGCATGGTGGTAGACGACGGCGAGGTGGCTGACGAGAACAAGGAGATCAGCCTGACCGAGGCCCAGAAGATTGAGCCCGACTATGAGGTGGGCGAGGAGCTGTCGGAGCGCGTGAACTTCGCCAAGTTCGGTCGCCGTGCCATCCTCACCCTGCGTCAGACGCTGGCCAGCAAGATATTGGAACTGGAGCACGACTCGCTCTACAACAAGTACAAGGACCGCGTGGGACAGGTCATCTCGGGTGAGGTGTACCAGATCTGGAAGCGCGAGGTGCTGCTGGTAGACGACGAGAACAATGAGATGATTCTGCCCAAGAGCGAGCAGATACCCTCTGACCAATACCGTAAGGGCGAGACGGTGCGTGCCGTCATCGACCGTGTGGACAACGAGAACAACAATCCCAAGATTATCCTCTCGCGCACCAGCCCTGTGTTCCTGCAGCGCCTGATGGAGCAGGAGGTGCCCGAGATTGCCGACGGCCTCATTGCCATCAAGAAGATTGCACGCATGCCCGGTGAGCGTGCCAAGATTGCCGTGGAGAGCTACGACGACCGCATCGACCCCGTGGGAGCCTGCGTGGGTGTGCGCGGCAGCCGTGTGCATGGCATCGTGCGCGAGCTGTGCAACGAGAATATCGACGTCATCAACTGGACGGCCAACACCAAGCTCTTTATCCAGCGTGCGCTGAGCCCCGCCAAGATCACCAGCATCTCGATCAAGGAGGAGGACAGGAAGGCTGATGTTTACCTGCAGCCCGAGGAGGTGAGCCTGGCCATCGGACGTGGCGGCTTGAACATCAAGCTGGCATCGATGCTCACCGAATATACCATCGATGTCTACCGCGTGGTAGACGGCAACGAGCAGGCTGCCGAGGAGGACGATGTTTACCTGGATCAGTTCAACGACGAGATCGACCAGTGGATCATTGATGCCATCAAGGGCATCGGGCTCGATACGGCCAAGGCCGTGCTCAACGCTCCCCGTGAGATGTTGGTAGAGAAGGCCGACCTGGAAGAAGAAACTGTGGACCATGTCATCGAAGTGCTCCGCAGCGAGTTCGACAGCGAGTAAGTGATCTGAGCCGGAAGGAGGATGTGGGGCGGCAACAGCCCCCCACGACAATGAGGAATAATAATAGTCAAGGTGAAAAAGTAAAAAGGGTGGCACTGTAGAACCAGATATATAATCATTAGAACTAAGGTGAAGGAGCAAAGGTTTTACCTTTTTACCTTTCTACTTTTTTACCTGTAATCGAGTAAATATGAGCATCAGATTAAATAAAGCATTACGTGAATTAAACATAGGACTTCAAACGGCAGTTGAATTCCTCGAAAAGAAGAGTCACCTGGGAGAGGTGAAGGCCGAACCGAGCTTCAAGCTCAACGACGAGCAGTATCAGGCTCTGGTTGAGGCTTTCAAGCAGGATGCCGCCGTCCGTACGGAGGCAGAGAAGCTCTTCAAAAAGCCCAAGGAAAAGAAGCACGCTCCCGAGCGCAAGCGCGATGACCACCGTGGAGAGGCGCTGCTGGGATCGTCGGGACGACAGCAGTACACCCCGTTAGGCAAGATCGACCTCGACGCCGTGGGTAAGAAGACCGCATCCCAAGAGTCTGTTGCTCCTGTTGCCGAGCAGAAACCGGAGCCCGAGACTGCTGCCGTCAGTCAGGCTACCGAAGCGAAGACCGTCGACACGCCACACGATGCACCGCAGCCTGTGCAGGCCGAGGTGGTTGAGCCCCAGGTCAAGGCGCCGGCCGAGCCCGAGCCCCAGCCGGTGGCTGAGCCCGAGCCGCAATCAGCGGCGCAGGAGGAGAAACCTGCCGCTGAGCCTGTTGTGACTAAGCCCGAGGCAGAACCCGTGGCCGAAGAGCCCGTGGCGGCCAAAGAGCCAAAGCAGGAGGGAGAGGCACCTGCCGCCGAGTCGGCAGAGCCAAAGATCTTCCAGCTGAAGAGCGAGAAGAAAATGCTGAACACCCCAGGGGTGAACGTGGTGGGCCGAATTGACCTCGCCGCGCTCAATCAGAGCACGCGCCCGAAAAAGAAGACCAAGGAGGAGAAGCGCAAGGAGCGTGAGGAGAAAGCCCAGCAGGGAGGCGAACACCGCAAACGTCAGCGCATCAACAAAGACCGCGTCGACATCAATGCGGCTGCCAACATGCCTCAGAACGGAAAGGGTGCCAACGGCGGTGGCAACAACAACAAGAAAAACAACAGCAACAATAACAATGCTGGCAACAACAAGAAGCGCCAGCGTCCGCAGAAGCGTCTGGAGGTGAACGAGGAGGATGTGGCACGTCAGGTTAAAGAGACGCTGGCACGCCTCACCAGCAAGCAGACGCAGACAAAGAAGGGCGCCAAGTACCGTAAGGAGAAGCGCGAGGCCGTGCAGGAGAAGCTTTCGGCAGAGGCCAGGGCTGAGCGCAGAGACAGCAAGACGCTGAAGCTCACCGAGTTTGTGACGGTGTCGGAGCTTGCCACGATGATGAACGTCAGCGTGACGCAGGTCATCTCTACGCTGATGAGCATCGGTGTGATGGCCTCCATCAACCAGCGTCTCGATGCCGAGACCATCAACCTCGTGGCCGACGAGTTTGGTTTCCAGACCGAGTATGTGAGTGCCGAGGTGCAGGAGGCTGTGAGCGAGGAGCTCGACGATGAGAGCGATCTCGTGGGTCGTGCCCCGATCGTGACGGTCATGGGACATGTGGACCACGGTAAGACGTCGTTGCTCGACCATATCCGCAACACCAATGTCATTGCCGGTGAGGCAGGTGGCATCACGCAGCACATCGGTGCATACAACGTGACGCTCGGCAACGGCCGCAAGATCACCTTCCTCGACACGCCGGGTCACGAGGCCTTCACGGCCATGCGTGCCCGCGGTGCGCAGGTGACCGATATCGCCATCATCATCATCGCCGCCGACGACTCGGTGATGCCCACCACCAAGGAGGCCATCGCCCACGCACAGGCTGCCGGTGTGCCCATGGTGTTTGCCATCAATAAGATCGACAAGCCGGGGGCCAACCCCGACAAAATACGTGAGGACCTGGCCAACATGAACCTGCTCGTAGAAGAGTGGGGCGGTAAGTACCAGTGTCAGGAGATCAGTGCCAAGAAGGGCATGGGTGTCGATGACCTGCTGGAGAAGGTGCTCCTCGAGGCCGACATGCTCGACCTCAAGGCCAACCCCAACCGCAAGGCCACGGGTACCATCATCGAGAGCTCGCTCGACAAGGGACGCGGCTATGTCAGCACTGTGCTGGTGAGCAACGGTACGCTCCGCGTGGGCGACAATATCATCGCCGGTACCTGCTGGGGACGCATCAAGGCCATGTTCAACGAGCGTAACGTCCGCATGGATGAGGCCCGACCCTCTGAGCCTGCCATCATCCTGGGTCTCAACGGTGCGCCGACGGCCGGTGACCAGTTCCACGTGCTCGAGACCGAGCAGGAGGTGCGCGACATCGCCAACAAGCGCGAGCAGTTGCAGCGCGAGCAGAGTCTGCGCACGCAGACCCGACTGACGCTCAGCGATATCTCACACCGCATCGCACGCGGCGAGTTCCACGAGCTCAACATCATCGTCAAGGGCGATACCGACGGTTCGATCGAGGCCCTCAGCGACTCGTTCATCAAGCTGTCGACCGAGAAGGTACAGGTCAACGTCATCCACAAGGCGGTGGGACAGATCTCGGAGAACGACGTCACCCTGGCCGATGCCTCCGATGCCATCATCGTGGGCTTCCAGGTGCGCCCGTCAGTGGCCGCACGCAAGCTGGCCGACACCGACGGTGTAGACATCAACACCTATTCGGTAATCTACGACGCCATCGACGACGTGAAGGCCGCCATGGTGGGTATGCTCGACAAGGTGAAGAAGGAAATCATCACCGGACAGATCGAGGTGAAGCAGGTCTACAAGATCTCGAAGGTGGGTACCGTTGCCGGCGGTCTGGTGACCGAGGGTAAGGTACACAACAAAGACAAGGCCCGCGTGGTGCGCGACGGTATCGTGGTACACACTGCCGCCATCGCTGCGCTGAAGCGCTACAAGGACGATGTCAAGGAAGTGGCTACGGGTCTGGAGTGTGGTATCTCGTTGGTCAATTACAACGATATCCTCGCCGGTGATATCCTCGAGACCTTCACCGAGATTGAGGTGGAACAGAAACTTTGATAGGAAGTGTTTAGAACAGTATAGGGGGCGGCAGGCTCCAGGCGACTCGGCACCGTCGGTGCCAAGACCAAAGGGCTCCTATCGCTCTCGACCTTTCGAGACCAGATATGCAATGGCATTCCTATCGAGGGATGCCATTTTTTTGATAACAAATGTTACTAATTTAAATGTGGCATGGTCCTTGGTGATCATGGTCAGATATGGAAAAGAACAAAGACGAGAAAAATCAATATGTCAAGCAGGTGGCCGAGCAGAAGTATGCCTTCGGCTTTACCACCGATGTGGAGACTGATGTCATCCCCAAGGGCTTGAACGAAGACGTAGTGCGGCTCATCTCACGCAAGAAGGGTGAGCCCGAGTGGTTGCTGGAGTTTCGTCTGGAGGCCTTCCGCTATTGGCAGACGCTGACTATCCCCACATGGGGACATCTGCAGTTGCCGGAGATCGACTTCCAGGGTATATCCTATTATGCCGACCCTATGGCCAAGAAGCCGAAGAATACGGAGATCGACCCCGAGCTGGAGAAGACCTTCGACAAGCTGGGCATACCCCTCGAGGAGCGGCTGGCCCTGAGTGGCACGGCTGTCGATGCGGTGATGGACTCGGTGTCGGTGAAGACGACCTTTAAGAAGCAGTTGGCCGAGAAAGGCATCATCTTCTCATCGTTTGGTGAGGCGGTGAAAGACCATCCCGACCTGGTACGTCAGTATCTGGGCAGTGTGGTGCCTATCCGCGACAACTTCACGGCGGCCCTCAACTCGGCGGTCTTCAGCGACGGTAGCTTCGTGTATATCCCCAAAGGCGTGAGGTGCCCCATGGAGCTCAGCAGTTACTTCCGCATCAATGCCCGCAACACGGGGCAGTTTGAGCGCACGCTTATCGTGGCCGACGACGACTCCTACGTGTCGTACCTCGAGGGCTGCACGGCCCCGATGCGCGACGAGAACCAGTTGCATGCAGCCATCGTGGAGATCGTGGTGATGAACAATGCCGAGGTGAAATACTCTACGGTGCAGAACTGGTATCCTGGCGACGAGAACGGCAAAGGCGGTGTGCTCAACCTGGTGACCAAACGTGGCGACTGCCGTGGGGTCAACTCCAAACTCTCGTGGACACAGGTGGAGACCGGCTCGGCCGTCACATGGAAATATCCCAGCTGCATCCTGCGCGGCGACAACTCGCAGGCTGAGTTCTACAGCGTGGCAGTGACCAACAACTACCAGCAGGCCGATACCGGCACCAAGATGATACACATGGGCAAGAACACCAAGTCGACCATCATCTCCAAGGGTATCTCAGCCGGAAAGAGCCAGAACTCTTACCGCGGACTGGTGCGTGTGACGGCCAATGCCGACAATGCGCGCAACTACAGCAGCTGCGACTCGCTGCTGCTCGGATCCGACTGCGGTGCCCACACCTTCCCCTATATGGATATTCACAACGACTCGGCCATCGTGGAGCACGAGGCCACTACGTCGAAGATTTCCGAAGACCAGCTCTTCTACTGCAACCAGCGTGGCATTGCCACCGAGGATGCCGTAGGACTCATCGTCAACGGCTATGCCAAGGAGGTGCTCAACAAGCTGCCCATGGAGTTTGCCGTTGAGGCACAGAAACTGCTCAGCGTGTCGCTCGAAGGAACAGTAGGGTAGCAGAAGAGTGATGGATGAAGCGTCTTGAGATGTTAAGGAGTAAGAGAAGTCAAGACCAATGGTCAAGCACGAAAGTGTGCGGTCTCAGTTTCCGTGTCGTCAGCCCATCGCGCCACGATGCTCCGTGCCGTCGAAAAGTGCCGGACGGGAATTCCGCATCATCCGTGAACCCCGTTGTTTAATAAAAAGTGAAAAGTCAAGAACGAAGCGTGATGAATGATATAGGATGATGAAGCGCGGGCGCATATCCCGACTCCCGACTCCTGTTTCCTAACAAAAAACAACATACAACTATGTTAGAAGTAAAGAATTTACATGCCGAGATTGCCGGCAAAGAGATATTAAAAGGTATCAACCTCACCGTAAACGATGGCGAGATACATGCCATCATGGGCCCGAACGGATCGGGCAAGTCTACACTCAGTGCCGTGCTGACCGGCAACCCCCTCTACACTGTTACCGAGGGTGAGGCCCTGTTCAATGGCAAGGACCTGCTCGAGATGAAGCCCGAGGACCGCTCGCACGAGGGCTTGTTCCTCAGCTTCCAGTACCCCGTGGAAATCCCGGGCGTATCGATGACCAACTTCATGCGCGCCGCCGTGAATGCCAAGCTGAAGTACCAGGGCAAGGAGCCGCTCAATGCCAGCGACTTCATGAAACTCATGAAGGAGAAGCGCGAGATTGTGGAACTCGACTCCAAGCTCTCACGCCGCTCGGTCAACGAGGGCTTCTCGGGCGGTGAGAAGAAGCGCAACGAGATTTTCCAGATGGCCATGCTCGACCCTTCGCTCAGCATTCTCGACGAGACCGACTCAGGCCTCGACGTCGATGCCATGCGTATCGTGGCCGAGGGAGTGAACAAGCTGTTCACGCCCCAGAAGTCGATCATCGTCATCACCCACTACGAGCGCCTGCTCGAGATGATCAGGCCCAACGTGGTACACGTGCTCTACAACGGTCGCATCGTCAAGACCGACGGGCCGCAACTTGCCAAGGAGATAGAGAAGCGTGGCTACGACTGGATCAAAGAAGAGGCCGACAGGCAGGGCTGATGCCGTGTCTCATCACCCCCAACCTCTTATTATTTCACATCAAAAATATGCTTTCATGAATAGCGAGAAACAATATATCGACCTCTATGGCGAGGCCCGGCAGATGATCTTCGACCATGCTGCACCGGTGCTCAATGCGGTGCGCGACCAGGCCTTCGAGGACTTCAAGGCACAGGGAATACCTACCAAGAAGGTCGAGCGATACAAATACACCGACATGCAGCAGCTCTTCGAGCCCGACTATGGCTTGAACCTCAACCGCCTCGACATCCCGGTGAACCCCTATGATGCCTTCCGCTGCGACGTGCCCAACCTCAGCACATCGCTCTATTTCGTGGTCAACGACCAGTTCTACAAGAAGGTGCAACCCAAGGCCACCTTCCCCGAGGGCGTGATTGTGGGTAGCCTGAAAGAAGCTGCCGAGCAACATCCAGACCTTGTGGCCAAATACTACGCCAAGCAGGCCAAGACATCTGAGGACGGCATCACGGCCCTCAACACGATGCTGGCACAAGACGGCCTCTTCGTCTACATCCCCCGCAACGTCAAGGTGGAGCGCGCCATACAGGTGGTCAACATCCTGCGCGCCGATGTCGACCTGATGGTCAACCGCCGTGTGCTGATCATCGTCGAGGAGGGAGCCGAGGTGAAGCTGCTCTTCTGCGACGACTCTGCCGACGACAAGAACTTCCTCACCACGCAGGTCATCGAGGCATACGTGGACGAGAACGCAAGCATGGACCTCTATTGTCTGGAGGAGACGCATGCCAAGAACACGCGCGTGTCGAATGTCTATATCGAACAGCAGGCCAACAGTCGCGCCAACCACAATGTCATCACCCTGCACAACGGCATCACCCGCAACAAGCTCGACCTCGTGCTCAAAGGCGAGGGAGCTGAGTGCTGGTGCAACGGCTGCGTCATTGCCGACAAGACCCAGCGTGTGGACAACAATACGCTCATCGACCACCAGGTGGGCCACTGCGACTCGCACGAGCTCTACAAGTATGTGCTCGACGACAAGGCCGTGGGTGCCTTTGCCGGAAGGGTGCTGGTGCGCCACGACAGTCAGAAGACCACCTCCGAGGAGACCAACCAGAACCTCTGCATGACCAAGACGGCCCGTATGTTCACGCAGCCCATGCTCGAGATCTATGCCGACGACGTGAAGTGCTCGCATGGCTCTACGGTGGGCCAGCTCAACGATGCCGCACTCTTCTACATGCAGCAGCGTGGTATCGACCAGCATGAGGCCAAGCTGCTCCTGGAGTTTGCCTTCGTGGGCGAGGTTATCGACCAGATCAAGCTCGAGCCCCTGCGCGACCGCCTGCACATGCTTGTGGAGAAGCGTTTCCGCGGTGAGCTCAGCAAGTGCGAAGGGTGCAGACTATGTAAGTAATTCAAAATTCAAAATTCATAATTCAAAATTAGGCTCACACGTTGCGAGACTTACATTACGACTTTCGTATGCTGTCACTGGAAGGCGAATTTACGATTGCTGTTATTGTTTTGTGCGTCAGCCCAATTTTGAATTATGAGTCATCATAAAATCCCATCCACTTTCATCGCGTCAGCCCAATTTTGAATTTTGAATCATCTTAAAATCCCATCCCTTTTCATCGCGTCAGCCTAATTTTGAATTTTGAATTATGAATTTTGAATTAATAAACGATTTTCCCATTCTCTCGCGCCAGGTGCATGGCAAGCCGCTGGTCTACCTCGACAATGCCGCCACCACACAGAAGCCCCTGTGTGTGCTCGATGCCATGCGCGAGGAGTATCTCAACGTCAATGCCAACGTACACCGGGGCGTACACTGGCTGAGCCAGCAGGCCACCGAGCTGCATGAGCAGGCCCGCGAGACGGTGCGCCGCTTCATCAATGCCCGTTCCACCACCGAGATTGTCTTTACGCGCGGCACCACCGAGGGTCTCAACCTCGTGGCCAGCAGTTACTGTGAGGCGTTCATGACCGAGGGCGATGAGGTCATCGTCTCGGTTATGGAGCACCACTCCAACATCGTGCCCTGGCAGCTGCAGGCCGCCAAGAAGGGCATCAAGCTTCGGGTCATCCCCATGACCGACGATGGCCGGCTCGACCTCGAGGCCCTTGCGAAGCTGTTTAACCCGCGCACCCGTCTGGTGAGCGTCACCCATGTGAGCAATGTCCTGGGCACGGTCAACCCCGTGGAAGACATCATCCGCATGGCCCACAGCTACGAGGTGCCGGTGGTGGTCGACGGTGCGCAGAGCACCCCCCACTTCGCCGTCGACGTGCAGGCCCTCGACTGCGACTTCTTTGTCTTCAGCGGTCACAAGGTCTATGGTCCCACGGGTGTGGGCGTGCTCTACGGCAAGGAGTCGTGGCTCGACCGTCTGCCCCCGTATCAGGGCGGCGGCGAGATGATCGAGCATGTGAGCTTCGAGCACACCACCTTCGAGCGCCCGCCTTTGAAGTTTGAGGCCGGCACGCCCGACTATGTGGCCACCCACGGTCTGGCCGTAGCCCTCGACTATGTGTCGCGCGTGGGCCTCGACAATATCGTTGCCCACGAGCAGCAGCTCACGCGTTATGCCCTCGAAAAGCTCCATTCCATCGACCATATCAAGCTCTACGGGCATGGCTATGCCGGTTCTGCCGAGCGGGTAGCCACCGCCGAGGGCGGTGAGGGCGATGCCGTCATCAGCTTCAATGTGGGCGACATCCACCACATGGACCTGGGCACGCTCCTCGACCGTCTGGGCATCGCCGTGCGCACCGGGCACCACTGTGCCCAGCCGCTGATGGATCGCCTGGGTGTGCTGGGCACCGTGCGTGCATCGTTTGCCCTCTACAACACCTTCAACGATGTTGATGCCCTAGTGGCAGGCATCGAGCGGGTGAGCAAGATGTTCTGATGATGTGTGAAGCGGGAAAAGGCGGTCTGCCTTCTCCCGCTTCACTCTATTTACGCCAGGTCCTTTCCGTCTCCCGCTCTTCATTCCTCGGTTAGGCCATCTTCTCCATATTTCGCGCTTTCTCCCTCTCTTCATCCTTCACCTGCTTCAATGCCAGTAGCAGCCAGGTGCAGCAGGCCAACCGTGCCCA
Source organism: Prevotella sp. (assembly GCA_041856205.1). Lineage (GTDB taxonomy): Bacteria > Bacteroidota > Bacteroidia > Bacteroidales > Bacteroidaceae > Prevotella. Next base: position 1,912 of record JBHAFS010000136.1, on the reverse strand, counting down.
TACGGGGTAATTGGCGGGCAGGGCGGCCAAGATGAATGCGAGTTGTACATTCACCAACTGTAGCGTGTGGCGCAGAGTAATCTCGCGCTCGAGGATGTCAGAATAGTATTTTCTGAGCCATTCCATCGGTGTCATGAGATGGTTCTGCCACTTCTCGCACAACTGTTTAATCCCGTTTGTGGTATGCTGCACAGTCTGTTCAAATGATGTGTTGTTGCTCCAGGCGATGTTCTTTTCCATAAGGCTTATATTTATTGTTTTGATTTCTATGTTGCAAAATTATCGTAATCAAACGAAATAATACTTCAATATCTGCGTTTGTATGGTTAAAAGTGTTAAAGTTGTATTTGCGAGATGCTCAAGAGTCATTACCACACCGATTGTATAGAGGCAGGCTGCGACGAAGCCGGCCGTGGCTGTCTGGCGGGCAGTGTGTTTGCCGCCGCTGTGATTCTACCCCCCGACTATCACAATGCAGCCCTCAACGATTCTAAACAACTCACCGAGAAGCAGCGTTATGCCCTTCGCGACCAGGTGCAGCATGATGCTGTGGCCTGGGCCGTGGGCATCGTGACACCCGATGAAATCGATAAAATCAACATCCTCCATGCCAGTTTTCTGGCCATGCACAGGGCCCTCGACCAGCTCACCGTTCGCCCAGAGGCATTGATTATCGACGGCAACCGTTTCGACCCCTACTGCCCGCCGCTGCCTCTATCCACACAGCCCATCCGGCCATCGTCCGGTTGGGCTTCTCCCCCCTCGGGGGAGGGTCGTGGTGTGGCTCCTTCCGCTGCGGCGGGGCGTGGTGTGGCTCTTCCGCATACTTGTATCGTAAAGGGTGACGGCAAGTATCTCTCCATTGCCGCGGCCAGCATCTTGGCCAAGACCTATCGTGATGATTATATGCATGAGTTGGCCGCCGAATATACCATGTACGGCTGGGACCGCAACAAAGGCTATCCCACCAAGGCACATCGTGAGGCTATCCGAAAGTACGGAATCAGCCCATTTCATCGGCGCAGCTTCCAGCTGCTACCCATTGAGCAGCTGGAGATCAGCTTCGAGTGACATTCCATTACATTTGAATCAATGAGCCCCCTAGACCCTCTACCCTCATGACAGACAACAAAGCTAGATTCGGCAAATGGCTTGACTTGATACTCGCCATGATTGACGGACAGGACCATACCGCCAAGGAACTGGCCCAAGTGCTGGGCACCACGACGAGAAACCTCTATTATACGCTTAATGTCTTGAGCGAATACGGATTTGTGGTGGTACACAACAACCCATATTATTACCTCGACCCACGCTCACCTTTTTTCCATGAGATAGCAAAAACCGTCGATTTCACCGAGACTGAGGCCATGTATCTGCACAGTCTGCTGAGAGCGGTGAACGACACCAATGCAATGGTTGGCCTGCTCAGACGCAAGCTCGAGCGCAACTATGCCTTGCGGTTGTTTCTGGATGTCAAGTTCCAGCACCAGGTCTACAGCAACCAGTCGCAGCTCGAGGTAGCCATCAAGCAGCGGCGCTGCGTCATTCTGCACAACTATTCCTCCCCTCACAGCCACAGCGTGAGCGACAGGGTCATCGAGCCTTTCATGTTTCTGGGCGACAAGTCGGACATCAGGGCCTATGAGTTGAAGTCGCATCAGAACAAAACCTTCAAGGTATCGCGCATAGGCCGGGTGGAGGTGGTAGACACCCCGTGGTTCAACACCTCGAAACACAAGGAGGTATATACCGACATGTTTATGTTCAGCGGGGAGGAGAAGCACCGTGTCAAGCTGCGTTTCTCGCTGTTGGCCCATCGCATCATGCTGGAGGAGTATCCCCATTCCAAGTCGCTGATGACCCAAGACGACGGCACCCACTGGATTTTCGAGGCCGACCTGGTGAGTTA
>JBHAFS010000135.1:0-22670 GCA_041856205.1 Prevotella sp. | reverse complement strand
GGGCAGCACAAGGATGAGTTTCAGGTCCTTGTCGTATGCGTGGAATCGCTCCAGGGTGTGCATGAGCACTGGTTTGCCGCCGAGGGGCAGAAACTGCTTGGGCAGTTCAGTGCCCATGCGCAGTCCCTTTCCTCCGGCAACGATGATTACATAGTCCATGTTTGTCTTTGTTCCTTGTATTCGTTTTTCTAACGAAGATACTTGTTTTTCCTTGTGAGATTGCTTGTCTGCCCCCCCGTTAGGCTTGTCATTTGTTCTCCATGAGATGTGCATACCTCATCTGCACCTGTATGTCGGCTGCAGCATCTTCGCCGATGAAGTAGCTCAGGATGCGGTAGGCGTAGGGCAGGGTGGCGGCGGGGCCTTCACCGGTGATGATGGTTCCGTCCTCCTCGAAGAGCTGGGCGGTATAGGTGGCCCCTGTGAGATATTTCTCGAAGCCTGGCGAGCAGGTGGCCTTACGGCCCTGCAGCAATCCGAGCGAGCCGAGCACCATGGGTGCCGCACAGATGGCCCCGATGCGTCGGCCGTGCTCATGCTGGTTGAGCAGTGCCTGTCTCACCCCCTCGTGGTCGTTGAGGTTGGTGGCTCCGGGCAGGCCGCCAGGCAGCAGCAGCATATCGGCGTCGGCATAGTCGTCCGGCGTAGTGAATTGCAGGTCGGCCTTGACGGTGATGCCGTGCGACGATTCCACAAACTCAGAGCCCGTGATGCTCACGGTCTGGATGTCCACACCTCCGCGGCGCAGGATGTCGACGGGTGCCAGCGCCTCGATTTCCTCGAATCCGTTGGCCAGAAATTCATAAACTTTTGCCATGTTGCTTGTTGTGTTATGATGTGTAGCAGGGGGCAGGTAGCGGTGTGCCGCACCGGCGACTCCTGCGCAAACTTACGTAAAAAATACCGAGCCCCATATTCCTCCAGGCCCATAAAAACATTGTCAGGCCGCCGCCCATAGTCACTCGATGTTGATCATCGTCACGTTGTCGAAGTCGATGAGCTGGTCGAGTATGCGTCCGTTGTGGTGGCCACGTGGCAGTCTGATCTCCATCTCCACCTCGTAGATCTCGCCCTTCGACGTGCGCTTGGCCTTCATTTCGTAGTTGTAGATATGCACGCTCTCGGCTTTGATCTGTTCTACCACCTGTCGGGCGCTTTCGCGTGAGGGCGACGAGAATGAGAGCTGCATGGTGGTGGTGCCCAGCTGGGGGATGAACTTGTTGAGCACCTCCAGTCCGAAGAGAATGAGTAACGTCACGATAACCGCCGTTGCAAACATTCCCACGCCGCAGGCCATGCCGATAGCGGCCGTCACCCATAGTCCAGCCGCTGTGGTGAGTCCGCGCACCACGTTCTTCTGAAACACGATGAGTCCGGCTCCCAGAAAACCGATACCCGACACCACCTGTGCCGCCACGCGTGAGGTATCCTTCACGCCGTCGCCGAAGCCATACTGCGAGATGATGGTAAACAGGGCAGCCCCCAGGGCCACCAGAAAGTGTGTGCGGAAGCCGGCATCCTTGGAGCGGTATTCGCGCTCCAGTCCGATAATGCCGCCCAGCAGCAGCGCGACGATCAGGCGCAGGCTGTTTTCGAGGATGAGATGCGTCGTCATAAAACCGATTTGAAGCTGTTTGTCGTACAAAGATAAACATTATTATCCGACAAAAGCGCTTTTTGCGAAAGATAGTTTCTATTTTTATGCCTTTGTCCGTTCGGGCCGCCGGTTGTCGGGTTTGGCCGTGCCCCGTCGCATCAACGGCTGCTCCTCGGCAGGGCGTGGTATGTGTGGGGGCGTGCATATCAGTGCAGAATGTACGTTAAAATTATGACAAAACCGCAAATTGTGGCCTAAAAGGTAGGTTTTGTTAACTATTCTCTGTAAATTTGCAGATATCAGTAGTCTGTTAACAACAATTTGAAATTATGAGAAAGGCATTGTTATTGTCAGCCCTGAGCCTCAGCGCATCAGCAGTTCTTGGCCAGAACCTTCATTACCCCGTAGCTCCCCACGATGGGACAGTAGACGAATACTTTGGCGAGCGGGTGCCCGACCCCTTCCGCCCGCTCGAGAACGACACCAGCGCCGCCACCAAGGCGTGGGTCGAGGCCGAGAATGCCGTCACCCATGCCTACCTGGACAAGATACCCTTCCGTGGCCGTCTGCTCGACCGTCTGAAAGCCGTGGTGAACTACGAGAAGGTGGGCACACCCTTCGAGGAGCACGGCAAGTGGTACAGCTTCCGCAACAACGGACTTCAGAACCAGAGCGTGCTCTACCAGATGGACCGCCTGGGTGGCGAGCAGCGCGTGATGCTCGACCCCAATAAGCTCAGCGACGACGGCACCGTGGCCTTGCAGGGCATCAGTTTCTCGCACGACGGCAGGTATCTGGCCTACGTCATCTCGCGCAGCGGCAGCGACTGGCAGGAGATCTATGTCAAGGATGTCGCCACCGGCCAGACGCTCGACGACCACATCCTTTGGGCCAAGTTCACCGATGCCGCCTGGTGTGGCGACGGGTTCTACTACAGTGCCTACGACGCCCCGGTGAAGGGCAAGGAGTATAGCAGCAAGAACGAGGTACACAAGATCTACTACCACAAGATGGGCACCCCGCAGTCGGACGACGTGCTTTTCTATGAGAATCCGACCTATCCGCTGCGCTTCTACAGCGTCAGCGTCAACAAGGAAGAGACCACGATGTTTCTCTACGAGTCGGGTGCCGGTGCCGGCAACAACCTCTATGTGCGCAACCTGCGCGTGCCCGGCTCGCAGTTTATCCAGATGACCGGCAACATGGACCAGCAATACAGTGCCGTGCAGACCATCGGTGAGAGCATCTACATCTACACCAACGACGGTGCGCCGCGCAACCGCCTCATGGTGGCCGACATCCGTCGTCCCGGTTTCAAAGACTGGAAGGAGCTGGTGCCCGAGGCTGCCGAGGTGCTCGACGGCGTGACCTTCACCAACGGGCAGATGATCCTCGAATACAGCAAAGACGCCTCCAGCCATGCCTACCTTTATAATATGGACGGCACACGGCTGCGCGAGATAGCGCTGCCGTCGGTGGGCAACGCATCGTTCTACGGCAAGCGCGACCTCAAGGAATGTTTCTACAGCTTCTCGTCGTTCACCGTGCCCGGCACGGTGTATCGCTACGATGCCGCACAAGACCGCAGCACCGTGTATGCCGCGCCCAAGGTCAACTTCAAGCAGGCCGACTTCGTGACCGAGCAGGTGTTTGTGACCAGCAAGGACGGCACCCGTGTGCCCGTGTTCCTGACCTATAAGAAGGGACTCAAGCGCAACGGCAAGAATCCCGTGTATCTCTATGCCTACGGCGGTTTCAACATCTCGTTGCCCCCGTCTTTCTCAGCCATGCGCATCCCCTTCCTCGAGAATGGCGGCATCTACGCCCAGGCCAACCTGCGTGGCGGCAGCGAGTATGGTGAGGAGTGGCACCTGGCCGGCACGAAGATGCAGAAGCAGAATGTGTTCGACGACTTCATCGCCTCGGCCGAGTGGCTCATCAGCAACCGTTATACCTCGAGCGACAAGCTCGCCATCGTGGGCGGCAGCAACGGCGGCCTGCTCGTGGGAGCCTGCATGACGCAGCGCCCTGACCTCTACAAGGTGTGCATCCCGCAGGTGGGTGTGATGGACATGCTGCGCTACCATAAGTTCACCATCGGATGGAACTGGGCTTCCGACTATGGCACGAGCGAGGACAGCAAAGAGATGTTCGATTATCTGCGTGCCTACTCACCGCTCCACAACCTCAAGCCCGGCACCAGCTATCCCGCCACCCTGGTGACCACCGCCGATCACGACGACCGCGTGGTACCCGCCCACTCGTTCAAGTTTGCGGCCACCCTGCAGCAGTGTCAGGCCGGACCGGCGCCCGTGCTCATCCGCATCGACAGCAAGGCCGGGCATGGCGGCGGCAAGCCGCTGGCCAAGCAGCTCGAAGAGGCTGCCGACATCTACGGGTTCGTGATGTACAATCTGGGTATGAAGTTCAAATGAGCGGATGCCCACCCTGGAAACACTCGCATCATCTCATCAGCATTTAAGAAAACATGTCAGTGAAGAAACTGCGTTTCGCATTATTCGGCAATGAGTACCAGGCCAAGAAATCGGTGGCCGTACAACACATCATCAACTTTCTGAAGGAACGGGGGTCGGAGGTTTACATCGACCGCCCCTACTACGACTTCCTGAGCAAGGAAGGCGCGGTGGACCTGTGGCACACGGGTGTGTTCGACGACTATAACTTCGACGTCGACTTTGTCATCTCCATGGGCGGCGACGGCACCTTCCTCAAGGCTGCCAGCAAGGTGGGCGCCAAGGGCACCCCCATCCTCGGCGTCAACATGGGTCGACTGGGTTTCCTGGCCGACGTGCTGCCCGGCGAGGTGGAGCTCGCCCTCGGCGAGATCTATGCGGGGCAGTATAAGGTGGAAGAACATGCCGTCATCATGATTGAGGCCGACGGCGAGCCCATCGAAGGCTCGCCTTACGCCCTCAACGACATCGCCCTGCTCAAGCGCGACGATGCCTCGATGATCTCCATCCGTTGCAGCGTCAACGGCGAGTATCTGGTGACCTACCAGGCCGACGGTCTGCTCATCGCCACACCCACGGGCAGCACCGCCTACAACCTCTCCACCGGTGGCCCCATCGTGGTGCCCTCGGCACATATCCTGTGCATCACGCCCGTGGCCCCCCACAGCCTGAACATCCGTCCCATTGCCATCAACGACGATTGTGTCATTGACCTCGAGGTAGAGAGTCGCAGTCACAACTACCTCGTGGCCATCGACGGACGGTCGGAGCGTATGCGCGAGGGCACGCGGCTCACCATCCGCAAGGCTCCCTACAAGATCAAGATCGTGAAACAGCGGTCGGCCCGATACTTCTCCACACTGAGAGAGAAACTCATGTGGGGTGCCGACCAGCGGGAGTAAGGGCTTGCCGGCTGCATGCGCCTCAGGAGGCATGGGGCCGGCATAGCTCAGCAATAAAGAATCGTGAAGCAATGAACGTCATACGACACATAGGCGCGAAGGTCCGCTCCAAGGGTAGCAGGTGGAAGGGCATGCTCTTCCCCAAGTCGGAGTATTCGGCTAAGGTCATCCTGCGCTGGCTGTGGGTGGCCTCGCGCGGCAACCGGCTGCAGGCGGGGCTCAACGCCCTGTTGGGGCTGCTCGCCGTGGGCGTGTCGCTGGCCCAGGTGTGGGCCATGCAGCGCGCCATCGATGTGGCGGCAGGGGCCGTGCAGGGGTCTATCTATTGGGCTGTGGCCCTGATGGGCGGTCTGGTGCTCTGCGACTTCGCCTTGAACATCTCCAGCGTATGGGTGCGCAACATCCTGGGCATCAGGGCCCAGAACCGTATGCAGCAGCGTATGCTCGACCGCATCCTCCGCTCGGAGTGGAACGGCCGAGAGAAGCGCCACTCGGGCGATGTGCTCAACAGGCTCGAGTTCGATGTGAGCAGCGTCGTCAGCTTCATCACCGAGACCATCCCTCATACGCTCTCGGTGCTGGCCATGTTCATCGGTGCCTTCTTCTACCTCTTCAGCATGGACGCCGTGCTGGCCCTGATCACCGTGGGCATCATCCCGGTGTTTATCTCGGTGAGCAAGATCTATGTGGGGCAGATGCGACGCCTCACCCGCGAGGTGCGGTCGTCCGACTCGAAGGTGCAGAGCGTGTTGCAGGAGACCATTCAGCACCGTATGCTCATCAAGACCCTCGAGGGCGACAATGCCATGGTGGGACGACTGGAGACCACCCAGAGCGAGCTGCGCCACAAGGTGGTGCGGCGCACGGCTTTCTCGGTGTTCAGCAACCTCATTGTCAACTTCGGCTTTGCCCTGGGCTTCCTCGTGGCCTTCTTGTGGGCCGCCGTGCGCATGGCCCAGCATACGTTGACCTTCGGTGGCATGACGGCGTTTCTGCAGCTGGTCAACCGCATACAGGGTCCGGCGCGCGACCTCACCAAGCTGGCGCCTGCCTTCGTCTCGGTGTTCACCGCCGCCGAACGACTCATGGAACTGGAGGAGAACCCGCTCGAGGAGCAGGGCGCACCCATCTATATGGAGCCTCCTTGTGGCATCAGGCTCAGCCAGGTGACCTATCGCTACGACGATGCCGACGGCGATGTCATCAAAGACCTCGACTTCGACTTCCGCCCGGGCTCGTGTACGGCCGTGCTGGGCGAGACGGGCGCGGGCAAGACCACCCTCGTGCGTATGTTGCTGGCCCTGCTGAGGCCCCAGGGCGGACGGGTGGAGATCTACGACGCCACACGCAGCCGCGAGCTGTCGCCGCGTATGCGCTGCAACTTTGTGTATGTGCCGCAGGGCAACACCCTCATGAGCGGCACCATACGCGACAACCTGCGGCTGGGCAGGCTCGATGCCACCGACGACGACATGCTCGCCGCCCTGCGCCAGAGCTGTGCCGACTTTGTGCTCGACCTGCCCGACGGCCTCAATACCGTGTGCAGCGAAGCCGGCGGCGGACTGTCTGAGGGGCAGGCGCAACGCATCGCCATCGCCCGTGCCCTGCTGCGCAACCGCAGCATCATGGTCTTCGACGAGGCCACCTCGGCCCTCGACCCCGACACCGAGCGCCAGCTGTTGCACAACCTGCTGGCCAAGCACGACAAGACGGTGATCTTCATCACCCATCGCCCCGCAGTGGTCGAATACTGCGACCAGACGCTGCACATCGAGAAGCGATGAGATTACGTAGCATCATTAGTAGCAGATTCTATACATTCCCACCTTAATGGATTACAGTGGGAAATTAGAGAGTAAACATGTGTGCATGAGATATTCCATTTCGCTGCCGAGGCAGCATAAAAATCAAACGGAGTATTGGTGAAAGAGAAATAATATAGTAAAAGGCAGTGATTATGGCAAATCATAAAGAAATACGAAATAGCACAGCTGAGTTCTTGATATTCCAGATAGAGGGAAAGGAACAAGGTGTTGAGGTCTATTACAAGGATAAGACTGTTTGGTGTACCCAGAAAGCTATGGGCATGCTATTTGATTGCTCAACGGACAACATAGGTCTTCATCTGAAAAATATTTATGAAAGTGGAGAACTAAAAGAAGAATCAACTACCGAGAAAAACTCGGTAGTTCGTCAAGAAGGTAGCAGAGAAGTCAATCGCACTCTTCAGTTTTACAACCTTGATGCTGTCATCAGTGTTGGTTATCGTGTGAACAGCATCCGTGCGACCCAATTCCGTCAATGGGCAACGAGCGTATTGAGAGAGTTCGCTATACGTGGATATGTTTTGGATAAGAAGAGAATGGAAAACGGCTCGTTCCTTGGCGAGGATTATTTTGAACATCTGTTAGCTGAAATACGGGAGATACGTCTCTCGGAACGACGATTCTATCAGAAACTGACAGATATATACGCCACTGCTGTTGACTACAATCGGGATGCACCGACCACCCGATTATTCTTTAAGATGATGCAGAATAAGATGCACTATGCCGTTCATGGACGAACTGCTGCAGAGCTTATTGTAGAACGAGCTGATGCGAAGCAGGAACATATGGGACTTACTTCGTGGGAGAATGCACCAGAAGGTAAAATCGTAAAGACCGACGTTGTGATAGCCAAAAACTATCTCAAAGAGGCAGAACTAACAGACATGGGACAATTGGTGAATGGTGTGCTTGAATTGGCGGAAAGAATGGCCAAACGCCATATTCCAATGACCATGGAAGATTGGGCAAAACAGATAGATACCATTTTGGCCGCTGGTGGCAACGAAGTTCTACAAACGGCAGGGCAAGTGACTGCCGAAGAAGCAAAAGAACATGCTGAAACGGAATTTGAAAAGTACCGTATTATACAAGACCGTCTATTTCAAAGCGATTTCGACAGATACATGGATGCTCTTCCTTTTGAGGATGATTCGAATTCCTAAGACAACAAGAGCATTTCGATGGTGCGTTGGTTCACCGATAATATCTCCTACATTTGTTTGCCTGTTATTGTCGGAGACTCTTTGACGAGATCGAGGATTTTCTGCTGACGCTCAGTGAGTTTCGTCTCCGACACGTCTCCGTCATGGTCTCCGACATAGGGGACGTCGGCGGAGGCAAAAATGATGGTCTGAAACTGGGTTGGGGTTGATTTGAATTTGGGCTTCAATTCGTCCCTATACCCATCCAACGCTTTTGTCTCATTGCAAATGCGTGTAAGTCCACTACCTCGCTTTTCCATATAGTCAAGCTGAGCCATCACATTCGCAAGGATAGGATTGCGTCTTTCAGAAGAAACGTCTGCGATGTCTAACTCCTGAATCAGCATACCATTGTACATTCCACCAGGGGATGTAACGGTGAGACGGTCATCGTAGATGTCAAGATGCACCTCGCCACCCATTACTGTATAGTCACGATGGATGAAGTGGTTAACTATAGCTTCAAGGACGGCACGCTCTGCATACTCTGGCTTATTCTTTCGCCCTTCAGGTAACTTCTCCCAGCCTCTTTTCGTATTAGATTTCACAAAGTTCATGGCTTCACGAAGAAGCATAAGGATGTTGCCTGTGAACTCTGCATCATTGATGGCATCACCCTTTTCCTTTCCATCCCATCGAGTACAATATAGACGAGATTGCCACAATGGACAGTCATCTGCAAACAAAGCACCTGCATTCGTAAGATTCTCTGAACCAGTTACCAATCCAAACGACAAAAGAAACTTCTTGTCCCATTCTTGTTTGGTGCGGTCTTTGAAAGTATTCGCCAATATCGTAAAGGAATAGTCCTCTGCTTTATAATCTGAGTGTAGAGAATCAAAAGTTTTGTTTGAACCTTTAAGCACCAATCGTACCATTTGCTCTACCGTGGTAGGAAGGCTTTCATCACCAATACGGACAAATGCTATGCGCTGACCATCTCCAACGTAGTAATATGGGGTATAAAATGTCCTGCATTGACTTTGAACTGCAAGATACGTAAACCATCTATATCATGGGGAATCATTTCTACCTCTGGCAGAGGGTCCATATAGTCGCGAATCCTGCTACTAATAGCTTCACATACATGCTGCACACCATCAAGTCCTTTGACTATACCATCATTATCAATGCCGAAGAAAAGAGAAATGTAACAGGCAGCAATGCCAAATTTCTATCCAAAGATATTCTTATGCCATTTGAGAGTAGATTTGGAGACATTTTTATATCTTTGCATCAAGGCTTGTAGTCAATATGTGACGAAAGCGTGTGTCGGGCAGCGTGTTCGGCTATCCCGGGCAGCGCGCCCGGCTATCCCGGACAAGTTGTCCGGGGCCTCCGGACAAAAGTGTCCGAGACGTTGGGGCTGTTTCGCAAGGGTGGGAAGATATCCTGAGGCAGGTGTTTCAACAAAACCTTGCGCTGCAACAGAGACCAACAAAATGAATCATCAACATATTTAAAATAAGGAGAAAAGACAAAATGAAGAAAGTGTTATGGACGGCCATCATGCTGATGGCCAGCGTGCTGACCATCGGCGCGCAGGAGACTGCAGAGGATGTGGATGCCAAGTATGCCGCCGACTTGCTGAAGCCAGGCACCGAGGCACCCGACTTCACCATACAGAACAACGACTCGGTGAAGGGTGTGAAGTTGAGCGATTTCCGCGGTAAGTATGTCGTGCTCGACTTCTGGGCATCGTGGTGTCCCGACTGCCGCAAGGATATGCCCGAGGTGAAGGCCCTCTACGAGCAGTATGGCAAGAAGGGTGTGCAGTTCATCGGCATCTCGTTCGACACCGACAAGGCGGCGTGGAGCAACTATATTGAGAAGAACGGCCTCAGCTGGCTGCATACGAGCGAACTGGTGAAATGGAAGAAAGGCACCAAGATCGACCAGGCTTATCAGGTGCAATGGATTCCCACGTACTACCTGCTCGACCCCGAGGGCAAGGTGGTGCTGGGTACGGTGCAGCATGAGAAGATTGGCGCCAAGCTTGCCGAGCTGAAGGAGCAGGGCAAGACAGCAGGCTGCAAAGGTACCGGCAGCTGCTGCGGCGAGGGCAAGAAAGAAGCCCAGGACAAGCAAAAGGCTTGCTGTGCCGATAAGAAATAAGCAGCGGGAACGTATTTTTTATGCCGTCTGTGCAACTTTAGCACAGACGGCAAACGTCTATCAGACAATATGATTCACCTCAAAGACATCAACAAGACGTATTTCGGCGCACAGCCGCTGCACGTGCTCAAGGGCATCAGCCTCGACATCGAGGAGGGCGAGTTTGTCTCGATCATGGGTGCCTCGGGGTCGGGAAAGTCCACCTTATTAAATATATTGGGCATCCTCGACAGCTACGACAGCGGCGAGTATGTGCTGGCCGACACGCTCATCAAGAACCTGAGCGAGCGCAAGGCCGCCGAATACCGCAACCGGCTCATCGGCTTCATCTTCCAGAGCTTCAACCTCATCGGCTTCAAGACGGCCGTGGAGAATGTGGAGCTGCCCTTGTTTTACCAGGGCGTGTCGCGCCGCAAGCGCCATCAGATGGCCCTGGAGTATCTTGAGAAACTCGACCTGCTGCCCTGGGCCGACCACTATCCCAACGAGATGTCGGGTGGTCAGAAGCAGCGTGTGGCCATTGCCCGCGCCCTGATCACCAATCCCAAGATCATCCTGGCCGACGAGCCCACCGGTGCCCTCGACTCGAAGACCAGCGTGGAGGTGATGGAGCTGCTCAAGAAACTCAACGCCGAGGAGCACAAGACCATCGTGGTGGTGACCCACGAGAGCGGCGTGGCCAACGAGACCAACAAGATTATCCGCATCAAAGACGGGCTCATCGGCCACATCGAGGAGAACCTCGACCACAACGCCTCGCCCTTCGGCACATCAGGATATATGAAATAACGCCTAAAGCCAATAGACAATGAGAGACGTGCTCGAAGAGATATGGGCCACGGCCCGGAGAAACAAGCTGCGCACAGCCCTCACGGGGTTTGCCGTGGCATGGGGCATCTTTATGCTCATCTTCCTGCTGGGGGCGGGCAACGGCCTCATCAACGGCATGACCAACAACAACCGCAGCTTCATGAGCAACTCGATGATGGTGGGCGGCGGCTACACCTCGAAGGCCCATGAGGGGCTGCGCGAGGGCAGGCGCATCGTGCTCGACGACCGCGACCTCAGCACCACCTCACGGCGATTCCCGCAGAACGTAGAGACCGTGGGCGGCGAGATCCAGCAGGGCGGCATCACCATCAGCCTGGGCAGCAACTATGTGAGCAGCACGATGATGGGCGTGTATCCCAACGAGGCAGACATCAACAAGCTCGAGATGCTGGCTGGCCGTTTCATCAACGATATTGACAATGAGCAGCGCCGCAAGGTGCTGGTCATCAGCGAGAACCAGGCCAAGGAGCTGGCACCCAAAAACTTTCTGTCGCTCGTGGGCAGGCATGTCAAGGTCGACAACTTCTCGTTCCAGGTCATCGGCATCAACAAGAGCGACAACAGCGGCATGAGCACCGAGACCTATACGGCCTTCAACACCCTGCGCACGATGTACGGGCGGGGCGACAAGACCGACAACATCGTGTTCTCGTTCCACGGCCTCGAGACCGAGAAAGACAACGAGGCGTTCGAGAAACAATACAAGTCGTACCTCAACAGCAACCACCGTGCCGCCCCCGACGACGAGGACGCCGTGTGGATATGGAACCGCTTCACCCAAGCCATGCAGATGGCACAGGGCATGTCAATCATCCGCACGGCCCTGTGGATTGTGGGTATCTTCACGCTGCTCAGCGGCATCGTGGGCGTGAGCAACATCATGCTCATCTCGGTGAAGGAGCGCACACGCGAGTTTGGCATCCGCAAGGCCATCGGCGCCAAGCCCTGGGGCATCCTGCGACTGGTGATCATCGAGAGTGTGATCATCACCACCTTCTTCGGCTACATCGGTATGTTGCTGGGTATCGCCGTCAACCAATATATGGATGCCACGCTGGGCCACCAGACCATCGACGTGGGTATGGGCCAAAAGATCACCACCTTCCTCAATCCCACGGTGGGGCTCGACGTGTGTGTGGAGGCCACGCTGTTGATGATCATCGCGGGCACCGTGGCCGGATTCATACCGGCGCGCAGGGCCGCCAATATTCAACCTATAGAAGCATTGAGGGCAGAATGAAACTTGACGTAGACAGCTATCGCGAGATCCTCGACACCATCACGCGCAACAAGGGGCGCTCGTTCCTGACGGGCTTCGGCGTGTTCTGGGGCATCTTCATGCTTGTGTCACTTGTCGGGGGCGGACAGGGCCTGAAGGAACTGCTCAACAGCAACTTCGAGGGCTTTGCCACCAACAGTGCCATCATCTTTCCGCAACCCACCACTAAGCCCCACCACGGATTCCGCAAAGGACGCTCCTGGGGCATGACCTACCGCGACATCTCAAGGCTTGAGGCCCAGATACCCGAGCTCGACAACGTGAGTCCGATGCTCTCGGTGTGGGGGCAGAGCATTGCCTTCCGCGACAAGAAGACCACCTGCACGTTCAAGGGACTGCTGCCCAACTATGTGGAGATCGAGGCTCCGAAGATGTATTACGGTCGCTACATCAACGATATGGACATTGCGCAGGGCCGCAAGGTGTGTGTGCTGGGTAAGAAAATCTACAAGACGCTCTTCCCCGGTGGGGGCGACCCCTGCGGGCAGCGCGTGCGCATCGACTCGGCCTACTACCAGGTGGTGGGGGTGAACTATTCATCGGGCAATATGAACATCAACGGCCGAGCCGAGGAGTCGGTGTCGGTGCCGATCTCTCTGATGCAGAAGGCCTACAACCGGGGCGACAGCATCGACCTCATCTGTCTCACGGTCAAGCCTGGAATACATATCTCGAAGATCACCGGCCGCATACGCGAGGTGCTGGGACAGGCACACGACGTGTCGCCCGACGACGAGAAGGCCATCACCATCATCAACACCGAGGTGATGTTCGGCATGATGGACAGCCTCTTCAGCGGTGTCAACTTCCTCATCTGGCTCGTGGGCATAGGCACGCTGCTGGCCGGTGCCATCGGTGTGTCGAACATCATGATGGTGACCGTGCGCGAGCGCACCACAGAGATCGGCATCCGGCGAGCCATCGGTGCCACGCCGCGCACCATCCTCTCGCAGATTATCTCAGAGAGCATCGCCCTCACCACCGTGGCCGGCATGAGCGGCATTCTCTTTGCCGTCATCATCCTGCAGATGCTCGAAGTGGCCAACACCACCGACGGCATCGTGGCCGCACACTTTCAGGTCGACTTCTGGACAGCCCTCGGGGCGGTGGTGCTGCTGAGCATTCTGGGGGTGCTGGCCGGACTGGCCCCGGCGGCCAGGGCCATGAGCATCAAGCCTGTGGATGCCATGCGAGACGAGTAGACAGGTGCTTTGGAACAAGAAAAAATCATTGTCAACATGAAAAAATATATCAAGTTTATTGTCGCAGCCATCGTCCTGCTGATATTCATAGGTACGTTTGTGTTCCTGTGGATCAAGAGCCAGCCACAGCCGGTGGCCTATGAAGAGTTCACCCCTACCTTGCAGGACATCCGCAAGACCACGGTTATCACCGGCAAGATTGAGCCACGCAACGAGGTCAGTGTCAAGCCGAAGATCTCGGGTATCATCACCGAAATCTACAAGGAGGCTGGACAGATGGTGCAGGCCGGTGAGATCATTGCCAAGGTGCAGGTCATCCCCGACGAGGGACAGCTCAGTGCGGCACAGGCGCGCATGCGTCTCGCAGGCATCAACGTGGCACAGGCGAAGGTCGACTTCGACCGCATGAAGGCACTCTACGACAAGGGGCTGGTGTCGGGCAACGACTACGACCAGAAGCGGCAGGCGCTGCAGCAGGCACAGGAGGAGGTGCGCGCCGCACGCGATAACATGGAGGTGGTGCGCGACGGTGTGGCTGCACAGAATGCCAGCACGAGCAGCACGCTCATACGGTCGACCATCAGCGGACTCATCCTCGACGTGCCGGTGAAGGTGGGCAACACGGTCATCCTCTCCAATACCTTCAACGACGGTACCACCATCGCTACCGTGGCCAACATGGGCGACCTGATCTTCAGGGGCAATGTCGACGAGACTGAGGTGGGACAGCTAGTGACGGGCATGCCGATGAAGATCACCATCGGTGCCCTGCAGGACGAGAAGCTACAGGCCTCGCTCGAGTATATCTCGCCCAAGGCCGTGGAGAGCAACGGTGCCAACCAGTTTGAGATCAAGGCGGCGGTACATGGCGTGGGTGGCGGTCAGATCCGTTCGGGCTACGGTGCCAATGCCGAGATTGTGCTGGCCGAGGCACGCCAGGCACTGACGGTTCCCGAGAGCGCCATCGAGTTCAGCGGCAACAACAGCTATGTGTATGTCATCACCGGATCGGGCGAGAAGAAGACCTACACCCGCAAGAAGGTGACGACCGGACTAAGCGATGGCATCAACATCCAGATCAAGAGCGGTATCACGCGCCACGACAAGGTGCGGGGCCCGAAGGTGGTGAAGGAGACGCCGAGCGAGTAGGTATCGCCAGGCAAGCGATACAAGACAAATAACGGCAGAAAGCCATGATAAGACGCGACCCATAAGGTCGACTTATCATGGCTTTCTGCCTTTGTAGGGAGGGGATGGCAGGGACGGAGCCCACCGGCAAACCAGCCCAACAACCTAGGACCCCCAACTACTTCACCACAAACTTTCTGCCGTTCTTGATGTAGATGCCCGGTGTCTGTGGTGTGCCCTTGCCCAGGCACTGGCCCTGGAGGTTGTAGACGAGTGATTCCGAATTGCTGTTCCCATCCTGTGACACCACCTGTGCAATGCCTGTGGGGTCTTTGCCGATGAACCGCTGCAACTCGAACATCGCAGCCAGGGGCTTGCCCGTGTTCTGGGTGTAGAGCGAGGCGTTCCACCAGTGGCTGCGCGCGGGGTTGCTGTCGGCCCAGTATTCGTTGTCTTCGGGCATCCACCAGAACAGGCCCGTCACCTTGCTGTGACTGCCGAGCGTGGTGATGAGGTCGGTGGTGAACTTGCGCTGTCCCTCCTCCGACAGCGGCCAGGTCTGCTGCACCGTACTGCTGTAGGTGCCGTTGAGCGACCATTTGGCACCGTAGCCTGTCTCTACAATCATGATGTCCTTGTCGGCATGCTGGCTCTCCAGCGTGGTGAGCACGCTGTTGAGTGTCGAGAGTGTGCCGTGATAGTCGGGATAGTAGCTCAGTCCGATGATGTCGTAGTCGACCTGGTTGCCCAGCGTGTTGTAGAACGACGTCACATTGGCGGAGCGGCTCATCTCTGTGTGGACCACAATCTTGGCCTGGGGGCATACCTCCCTGCAGGCTCTGATGCCCGCCTTGAGATACACCACCATGTTGGCAAACGTGCCCGTGCCATAGTTGCTGCCGTCGGGGTAGCATCTTCCTGTGGGCCAAAGCATGCCGTAGGTAATCTCGTTGCCCGGCTGGATGAAGTCGGGGGCAGCCCCGTTGTCCTTCAGGTGCGTGAGGCAGCGCACGGTATAGCGATACACGCTGTCGCCCAGCACACTCACATCGCTGCTGTTCCACGCTGCCGGCGTGCTGTGCTGCCCGGGGTCGGTCCATGTGTCAGAATAGTGGAAGTCGAGCATGAGCGCATAGCCCGCGGCCTTGATGCGCTTGCACAGGGCCGTCACATAGTCGAGGTCTTGCCTCACGCCCTCGTCCTGGTCGGCGGCATCGGCCTTCGACGGGTCTACGAAGAGGCGCACGCGTATGGCGTTCCACTGTGCTGCCTGTCTGAAATATTCGAGGGGTTGCACCTGCACGCCGCTGCGGTCGAGGTAGCGCACACCGTGCTCTTCGTAGGTGGGCAACAGCGAGATGTCGCCACCCACATATTTCTGTGCCATCGCCATGCAAGGGCTGAGAAGCAATAATAGAAATGCTTTAGTAAATTTCTTCATCATAGTTTTGGTTTATATCGATGCAAATTTAGGCATTTTTCCCAAGATAATAAACCGTTGGGATGAAGAATATCATTATTTTCCCCGGATGGGGAGTGCTCTGCCTCTTCCCGGGGGGAATCAATAGAGCAGGATGAGGCCGGCGAAAGCCGCGTAGCAGATCATGCGGATGGGGTTGATCTTCAGCCACATGGTGCCGACGAAGGTGGCCAGGAAGAGTGCGATGCTGATGCCGAATTGCCAGGGATTGACGATGGGAGAGGAGAAGTTCTCGGCATTGCAGAGCAGCAGGGTGGCAGCGGCCAGCAGTCCCACCACGGCCGGGCGCAGGCCCGCGAAGACGCTCTGTACCGCCGCGGTCTGCATATATTTCATGAACATCTTGCTGATGAGGATCATCAGGATGAACGAGGGCAGCACCAAGGCAAAGGTGGCCGTGGCCGAGCCCAATATGGCCATAATGCTGTTGTAGCCGGCATTGTGTACGGCGGTGTAGCCGCAATAGGTGGCCGAGTTGATGCCGATGGGCCCCGGGGTCATCTGCGAGATGGCCACGATATTGGTAAACTCGGCCGTAGAGAGCCAGTGATGGCGTATCACTGTCTCGGTCTGGATGAGCGACAACATGCCGTAGCCACCACCGAAACCGAACAGGCCGATCTCAAAGAACGTAATGAACAAATATAAGAAAATCACTTTAATAATTCAAAATTCAAAATTCAAAATTCAAAATTGGCTGCGCAGAACTTCGTTTCAAAATGGACTGACGCCGAACTTCGTTTCAAAATGGACTGACGCCGAACTTCGTTTCAAAATGGACTGACGCCGAACTACGTTTCAAAATGGACTGACGCCGAACTACGTTTCAAAATGGGCTGACGCCGAACTACACATTCTGGGGCTTTATTATTAGTCTTAACTTCTAAACTTAAAATTCTTCCCTCTTCATTTTCCCGTACACATAGCCTCCTATGCCTGCGGCGATGATGATCCAGATGGGATTGACGTGCAGGGCCCAGATGAGGAGGGCGGAGACGATGGGAATCCAGCAGTTGGACAGGTTGATGTGTGCGCTCTTGGCCAACGAGAATGTCGGCACGGCGATGAGGGCCACCACGGCTGGGCGTATGCCGCGAAACATGGCGGCAATCCATCCCACGTTCATGAACTGATGGAAGAACATGGCAATGAGCAGGATGATGAGAAAGGAAGGCAGGGCGGTGCCAGCGGTGGTGCATACGGCACCCCAGCGGCCCTTGAGCTTGTAGCCGATGAAGGTGGAGATATTGATGGCGAACACGCCGGGACAGCTCTGTGCCACGGCGATGAGGTCGAGAAACTCCTCTTTCTCCACCCACCGATGCTTGTTCACCACCTCACTCTCGATGATGGGGATCATGGCATATCCGCCACCGAGGGTGAAGGCCCCAATCTTGAAAAAGGTGTTGAAGAGCTGGAAGGTCTCCCGAAGAGTGGTCTCCCGGCGTTTCGGAGCTCCCTCAACCTGCTGGGGTGATGATGGTGTAGCGTGGTTCTCCTGAAGTTCTGACATTGTGTATCGCGTATATAAATAATGAGGTGAACAACCCGACCTGACAACATGGGCTGCCAGAAGAAAAAACTCCCTCCACCTGCCTGTGCGAGAGGGGAGGGAGCATGTCTTTCGGACTATTGTTTCTCTATCCACTCCCGGGCATTGACAAACGCCTCGATCCACGGCGTCACCTCGTCGGCCTGGCGAGCCTCAGGGTACCAGCCGTTCTGCCAAGGGAAGATGGCGCGCTCGGGGTGCGGCATCATGGCCAGATGGCGACCGTCGGCCGAGCAGATACCGGCCACGTTGTAGTTGGAGCCGTTGGGGTTGCCGGGATATTCGGCATAGTTGTATTTGGCCACCACGTTGTAGTGGTCTTCGGGCTCGGGCAGGTAGAAGCGGCCCTCGCCGTGTGCCACCCAGATGCCGAGCTTGCTGCCGCTGAGGCTGCCGAGCATCACGCTCTCGTTCTGCGGGATGCTCAGGCCCAGGAACTGGCTCTCGAACTTCTGGCTCGTGTTATGGGTGAGGTGTGCGCGGTGCTTGTGCTCGGGGTTGATGAGGTTGAGCTCCACCATGAGCTGGCAGCCGTTGCAGATACCCAGGCTCAGCGTGTCTTTGCGCGCATAGAACTTGTCGAGGGCCTCCTTGGCCTTGGGGTTGAACAGGAAGGCGCCGGCCCAGCCCTTGGCAGAGCCCAGCACGTCGGAGTTGGAGAATCCGCCGCAGAACACAATCATATTCACCTCTTCGAGCGTCTCGCGCCCGCTGATGAGGTCGGTCATGGTGACATCCTTCACCTCGAAGCCTGCGAGCCACAGCGTGTAGGCCATCTCGCGCTCGCCGTTGGTACCCTTCTCACGGATGATGGCAGCTTTGGGTTTGTTGGTGGGTTGGTGGGTTGGAGAGTTGGCGTCATCCTTCCAGCGGTCGGCGTTCAGGCCGTAGGAGGCCAGCGTGCCCTTGAAGCGCTCATTGAACTTCACCTCCAGCGGCTGCTTCTTGTAGTTCTGGTAGCGCTTGCGTGCCATGCCGTTCTGGCTCTGGTTGCGGTCGAGCAGGTACGATGTCTTGTACCAAGTGTCGCGCAGGGCGTCGATGTCGAACTCATGCTTGAAGTCGCCCTTCACCACCACAATCTTGCGGGTCTCGGGCGTGGGGTAGGCAATCTTGGCATAGCCGATGCCGTTGTCTTCGAGGTATTCGCGCAGCTCTTTCTTGTGCGTGTCCGACACCTGTATCACCACGCCCGGGTTCTCGGCGAAGAGCATCTTCACCACGTCCTTGTCCTCGGGCTCCAGATCGTAGAGGTTGACGTGCATGCCGCCCTCCACGTTGGCGAAGGTCATCTCGAGCAGGGTGGTGATGAGTCCGCCGGCCGAGATGTCGTGTCCGGCCATCACCCATCCCTTCTTGATGAGCTCCTGCACGGCGTTGAAGCAGTCGGCAAAATATTCGGGGTTCTTCACCGTGGGCACGTCGCTGCCCACCTTGCCCAGCGTCTGGGCAAAGGCCGAGCCGCCGAGGCGCTGCTCGTCGAAGCTGAAGTCGATGTAATAGAGCGACGAGTTCTTGTCGTTCACCATCACGGGGCTCACGGTCTTCTTCACGTCGCTCACCTCGGCACCGCTGGTGACGATCACCGTTCCCGGTGCAATGATCTTCTTGCCGTCGGGATATTGCTGGGTCAGCGAGAGCGAGTCTTTGCCCGTGGGCACATTCAGTCCCAGACTGCAGCAGAAGTCGCTCAGGGCCTGCACGGCGCTGTAGAGACGTGCATCCTCACCCTTCTGGCTGCGGCAGGGCCACATCCAGTTGGCACTGAGGTTGAGGTTCTGCACCGGCCAGGGGTGGTTCTTGTCGGTGGCTATGGGTGCCCACACGATGTTGGTCAAGCTCTCTGCCACGCTCAGCACGCTGCCGGCGGCGGGGTCGGCGAGGGCAGCCTGCGGGGCATGGCCCAGTGCGGTGGCGATACCTTTCTCGCCGCGGTAGTCGAGGGCCACCACGCCACAGTCGCTCAGCGGCAGCTGCAGCTGTCCCTGTGTCTGCTGGCGTGCGATCTTGCCCGTCACCGAGCGGTCGACCTTGTTGGTGAGCCAGTCTTTGCAGGCCACGGCCTCGAGCTGTAGCACGTCGTTGAGGTATTCGTCGAGATGCTCCACCGAGTAGGTGGCGTCTTCATAGCGGCGCACCACGGTCTCGTCGCGCATGATGGTCTTGGGCGAGTGGCCGAACATCTGGGCCACGTCAAGGTCGAAGGGCTTCACGCCGTCGCCCTGCACAAAGCTGAAGTGGGCATCGCCGGTGGTCTGTCCCACCACATAGAGCGGGGCACGCTCGCGCTCGGCAATCTGCTTCACGTGGTCGAGGTGCTTCTCGTCGATGAGCAGTCCCATGCGCTCCTGGCTCTCGTTGGCGATGATCTCCTTGGCCGAGAGCGTCTTGTCGCCGATGGGCAGCTTGGTCATGTCGATCTCGCCGCCGCATTCTTCCACCAGCTCCGACAGGCAGTTGAGGTGTCCGGCCGAGCCGTGGTCGTGGATCGACACCACGGGGTTGACATCCTCCTCGACCAGTGCGCGCACGAGGTTGTAGGCACGTTTCTGCATCTCGGGGTTGGCGCGCTGCACGGCGTTGAGCTCAATGCCGTTGCTGTAACGTCCGGTGTCGACCGACGACACCGAGCCGCCGCCCAGTCCGATGCGATAGTTGTCGCCGCCCACGACCACAATCTCGTTGCCCGGCTGCGGCTCCTTCTTCAGGCAGTCGCGTTTCTTGCCATAGCCCACGCCGCCGGCCAGCATGATAACCTTGTCGTAGCCATACACCTGTGCGTCGGCCCCCTCCTGTGTCAGGGGAGTGCCGTCGGGCATCGCTGCGCTGTCGGCCGATGAAGATTGGTACTCAAAGGTGAGCACCGAGCCGACGATGAGCGGCTGTCCGAACTTATTGCCGAAGTCGGAGGCGCCGTTCGAGGCCTTGATCAATATCTGCTCCGGACTCTGGTAGAGCCATGGGCGCGGCTTGATGTCCTTCTCCCATGCCCGCTCTGACGGGGTGGGCTCATTCCCCTCTCCCGTAGCAGAGAGGCTGCTGTTGCTCAGCCTGGGGTAGCTCGTCATATACACCGCGGTGCCGGCGATGGGCCAGCTGCCCACGCCACCGCCCATACGGTCGCGTATCTCACCGCCCGTGCCGGTGGCGGCACCGTTGAAGGGCTCCACCGTGGTGGGGAAGTTGTGGGTCTCGGCCTTCAGCGAGATGACACTCTCGATGGGCTTCACCTGAAACCAGTCGCTCGTGCTCTGGTCGGCCGGGGCAAACTGCTCGATGACCGGCCCCTGTGCGAAGGCCACATTGTCTTTGTAGGCCGACAGTATCTTGCCGGGGTTCTCCTTGGTGGTCTTCTTGATGAGGGCAAAGAGGCTCGACTCGCGCTCCTCGCCGTCGATGACGAAGACGCCGCCGAAAATCTTGTGTCGGCAGTGCTCCGAGTTGATCTGCGCAAAGCCGAAGATCTCCGAGTCGGTGAGCGGGCGGCCGTTCTGCTGCTCGATGGTATGCAGGTATTCTATCTCTTCAGGACTCAGGGCCAGACCTTCTTCCTCGTTGAATTTCTCGAGGTCGGCCACGTGCTTGATGGGCTCCGGATCGTGCTTGACGGTGAACACCGTCTGGTCGAGCCCCCGGTACATGCGTTGCAGCATCGGGTCGTGTTCGGCATTCTCGTTCTGCACGGGGAAGTACTCCTCAATACGCAAAATGCCCTTGAGACTCATGTTCTGAGTAATCTCAACGGCATTTGTGCTCCAGGGAGTGATCATTTCGCGGCGCGGGCCCACGAAGAAGCCTTCCAGCTTCTCGACATTCAGTTTCTCGGCGTCACCGTAGAGCCAGCAGAGTTCCTGCGTCTCTTGCTCGCTGGGCTGGTGGTCAATCTCTGTGGCAATGATGTTCTCCTTGGGAGTCTTAAAGAAAAGAATCATAATCTTTCGAGTTTATAGGTGTATAAATTTGATGCAAAGTTACTTGAATTTTTTGTCTTCGGCAACCTTTTGCATCACTTTTTCCCCGAAATGCAAGTTCTGTCTTCCGTTCTGTCTCTTTCCCCCTGCCGCCGTGCGCGCCATCTGCGAGAGATTAAAAACATCGCGTGAGCCTCACCCGCCCCTTGGGGTGGGTCGGGGAGGGCCCCTTGGTTTTTTTTTTTAACACGGAAGACACGGAATTAACGGAATATCCATCCGGCACATGTCAATAGAGCGAGTGCCGCGTCGCGGCAACTGATGACACGGAACCTGCACACCCATATCACAAGTCTTTCAAACTCTGCAACTCTGCGTGCCCTAACCTATCAGCGGGGGGCATGCGAGTTTTTTTTTGCACGCAGAGTCGCAGAGTTTTGGGAGTTCTTATTGCTCGCTAAACAGGAAAGTACTTGGAGTGGGCCGTCATACGGCCTTGGAGTAAACGGAGGCTGCGCGCGGTTACTTCAACCTTACCTGCCCGTGCCCGGAACAAAGATTTAAATATTAAAAGTCTCATTACGCTCACCCCCATCGCGCGAGCTATCCCCCTCCCCCACCGGGGAGGGTTGGGGAGGGGCTTCTCACAGCCCGAGGATATGCCGCAGGATGGTTTTGTTGCTCACCAGGATGTAGGCCTCTCCCGTCATACCCTTATATACCTTATACCCGGTTGCGTCGAGCGATGCGCGGGCACGGAACCTGTTGCCGGGGGCATGACGAACGGGCGTTCTCGACACCTCCACGATTTTCCCTGCCTTATCGTTATAGCTGTCTGCCGAGTAGCCCTCAAACTCTATTCTCACCGGGCTGCCTTTCCTGATTTCATTCACATATTGATAAGGAACGGACAGCGAAACGGTTGTTGCATCAGTAGCAACAGCCTCGCAGGCCACGGTCTCCGGATAGGGAATGAAGTAGGATGCCGCAAGAAGGGCTGTCACTACGGCGGTTATGACCAGCATTCCATATCTGACCAACGACGAAGGCACCTCACCGATGATGTGCCTGACCTTCTCGCTCCTCAGTTCTATCTTCTCAACTTCTTTCATGATGTTTCCCTGTTTAATTGCCCAGTTCAAGCTGGTTCTTTACAAGATGATAGTAT
>JBHAFS010000134.1:0-5054 GCA_041856205.1 Prevotella sp. | reverse complement strand
TGAGTTCTGCTACAAGTTCAATAGAAGATACTTTGGTGAGAGAATCTTTGATCGACTTGTTATAGCGGCTATCTCTTATAGGCCATCCTTTGAACATCGGCTATACGGCACGAAGGTTACATGCAAATGCGGATAATCATTCTTAGAATATCTAACCTGCGGAAATTTTGTCGAATGGTGAAAGCCTAAGAAACTGTACGAGATAAGTAAGTTAAAAACGCAAGAATATGGTGTGAGCCCAAAATGAAGGGTCTGAGAGGGTGTTTGGATTGTCGGTTGCCCCTTGCTGCTGCAATTAATGAACTGCTCTTTCAGTGATGCCCATTTTCTATAGGCGTCGACACAATGATGGTAAGGTTGCGAAAGGCGCCGGAAAGGGCATACATATCGGTTTGGCAGTGACGGTTTCTCCTCCAGACTGGATGTATTGGCGAGCACATCGTAGAGCGCACGCGTAGGATATAAATAAAAAGGTGAGGATGTCTGCCGCTTGTCGGCAGGTCATCCTCACCCTGGTTTGTGTATGCTGTTGATAGTAGTTCAGAATGCGCTCTGGAACTGCTCGAGGAATCGGGTGTCGTTCTCAGAGAAGAGCCTGAGGTCGTTGATGCGATACTTCAGGTTGGTGATGCGCTCCACGCCCATGCCGAAGGCATAGCCGGTGTAGACGTCGGGGTCGATGCCGCAGGCCGCCAGGTCGTGCGGGTCGACCATGCCGCAGCCCAGAATCTCCACCCATCCGGTGTG
The DNA here is from genome assembly GCA_041856205.1 of Prevotella sp. Lineage (GTDB taxonomy): Bacteria > Bacteroidota > Bacteroidia > Bacteroidales > Bacteroidaceae > Prevotella. The sequence continues at coordinate 4,307 of JBHAFS010000134.1, read as the reverse complement.
CTTGCAGAAGCCGCAGCCCTTTCCGCCACAGATGTTGCACGAGATGTCCATCTCGGCGCTGGGCTCGGTGAAGGGGAAGTAAGAAGGGCGCAGACGGATCTTGGTGTCGGCGCCGAACATCTCGCGGGCAAAGGTGAGGAGCACCTGCTTGAGGTCGGTGAAGCTCACGTTCTTGTCGACATAGAGTCCCTCCACCTGGTGGAAGAAGCAGTGGGCGCGTGCCGAGATAGCCTCGTTGCGGTACACACGACCGGGGCAGAGCACGCGGATGGGCGGCTCGTGGGTCTCCATGTAGTGGGCCTCGTCGCCCGAGGTGTGCGAGCGCAGCAGCACGTTCTTGGTGACATCGTTCTTGTTCTGCGAGATAAAGAAGGTGTCCTGCATGTCGCGGGCAGGGTGGTCGGCGGCGAAGTTGAGCATGGTGAACACATGCTGGTCGTCGTCGATCTCCGGACCGCTGTAGAGCGTGAAGCCCATGCGCTGGAAGATGTCGATGATTTCGTTCTTGACGATGGTCAGCGGGTGACGCGTGCCCAGACCGATGGGGTAGGCCGTGCGGGTGAGGTCGAGGCTCTCGGTGCCGGTCTCGGTGGTCTCGATTTGCTGTCGCAGTTCGTTGATTTTGTCCTGTGCAGCCTGCTTGAGTTCGTTGATTTTCATACCCACCGCGCGCTTCTGGTCGGCGGAAACGTTGCGGAAGTCGGCCATGACGGCGTTGATCTGTCCTTTCTTGCTCAGATATTTCAGTCTGAGCTGTTCAATATCCTCTGCGTTCTTGGCTGAGAGCGCAGCAACTTCCTGTAGCAGTTGGTCAATCTTGTCTAATATCATCTTCGTAAAAAACTTCTTTTCTTTGTTGTGCAAAGTTACACATTTTATTTGGAGAAAAATAGATTAATCTAAAAAATAATGTGTAATTTTGCGACAAGTTTATGACTTGTTTTATGAGAAAAGGAATTGTTGTTGCAGTCTTTCTGACGCTATTCATGATTATTCTTGTTCCTTCCGGTTGCAAAAACAAGGCGCCGGAACCCGTTGACAGCGTGCAGACCGACTCTGTGCCCGCCGATACCTCAGCTGTCGACTCTGCCGAGAATATCATTGCCGAGACCCCCATGCCCAAGGCCGCCGATGAGTTGTTCGACGATTTTGTGTTCAACTTTGCCGCCAACCGCAAGCTGCAATACCGTCGCATCGTCTTTCCCTTGCCGGTGTATCGCAACGGCAAGCTGGAGAAGAAGATCGAGAAGGAGCATTGGAAGATGGAGCATTTCTTTATGCGGCAAGAGTATTATACGCTCATCTTCGACAACGAGAAGCAGCTCAACGTGGTGAAAGACACCTCGGTGAACCATGTCGTCGTCGAGAAAATCTTCTTTCACCTCAAGACCGTGCAGCAGTTTCTATTCAATCGCATCAATGGCGAATGGATGATGACATCTGTCAACTATAAGCCTCTGTACGAGAACCAGAACGCCAGTTTTCTGAAGTTCTACCAGCGTTTTGCCGTCGACTCGGCATTCCAGGTGCGCAGCATGGCCGATGAGGTGGAGTTTACGGCCCCCGACCCCGACGATGATTTCGCCACCATGACTGGTGTCATCGTGCCCCAGCAGTGGGGCGACTTCAAGCCCGGCCTCATTCCCAGCGGCACGATCTATAACATCATCTATGGCCAGAAATACACGGAGTCGAACAAGAAGATATTCGTCATCCGTGGCATTGCCAATGGCCTGGAGATCGAGATGACGTTCAGGAGAATCAATGGAGAGTGGAAGCTGAAGAAGTTTAACAGCTGACCGCTTCACACCTCTTGGCGCGGCAACGCGCATCACGAAACCAAGGAGCCCTATACACACGCATCATGAAGATCTACGAGGACTACTCTCTACTACACGAAAATACGTTTGGCATCGACCAGAAGTGCGACCGTTTGATGGTCTACGACAACACCGACGATGCCGTTGCCATCGCCCGTAAGGGCATTGCTTATCCCCTGCTCATCCTTGGCGGTGGCAGCAACCTGCTGCTCACGCACGACTTCCACGGCACGGTGGTCACGCCTGCTCGCCGTTTCGAGGCCGAGGTGCTTACCCACGGCGAGGGCGACGACACCACACTGCTGCGTTGCTGGGCGGGTACGACCTTCGACGAGGTGGTCGACTATGCCGTGGGCCACGGCTGGCACGGACTGGAGAACCTGAGTCTGATACCAGGGCAGTGTGGTGCTGCCGCGGTGCAGAACATCGGGGCCTACGGGGCAGAGATCAAAGATGTGCTGGTAGACATCGAGGCTGTGGAGCTGGCCACGGGCAAGGTGGTGGCCATCGCTGCCGCCGACTGCGACTATAGCTACCGCCACAGTCGCTTCAAGGCCGAATGGAAGGAACGTTATCTCATCACTTATGTCACCTTCAGGCTCTCGGCTACCTTCCGGCCTCGTCTCGACTATGGTAACATCAGGCAGGTGCTTGCCGAGCGTCATATCGCCGAAGACGAGCTCACGGCCCGCCAGCTGCGCGATGCCGTCATCGATATCAGGCGGGCCAAGCTGCCCGATCCTGCAGAGATGGGCAACGCCGGCAGCTTCTTTATGAACCCCGTGGTCGACAAGGGCACCTTCGAGGCGCTGCGGAGCCGTTTCCCCGACTTACGCTTTTTTGAACATGGCGACCAATACAAGATTCCTGCCGGATGGATGATTGAACAGTGTGGATGGAAGGGGCGGTCGCTCGGCAGAGCCGGCGTACACGACAAGCAGGCTCTGGTGCTCGTCAACCGCGGCGGCGCCACGGGAGCCGAGGTGGTGGCGTTGATGCAGGCCATACAGCGCGATGTGCTGGCCCGATATGGGTTGCACATCCAACCCGAGGTAAACATACGATGATATGACGTTCAGGTTTCTGGGAACAGGCACCTCTAACGGTGTGCCCGTCATAGGCTGCAACTGTGAGGTTTGCCGAAGCAACGACCCACGCGACCGACGGCTGCGCACGGCCGCACTCATCGAGACCGACCGCACACGTATCCTTATAGACTGCGGACCGGACATCAGGGCCCAGTTGCTGCCATTGCCTTTCCGCAAGATCGACGGTGTGCTGCTCACCCACGAACACTACGACCATGCCGGTGGACTCGACGACCTGCGGCCTTTCTGTAAGTTTGGCGACATCGATATTTATGCCAATCAGGAGACCGTCATGGCCGTGAAGCACAATTTCCCTTATTGTTTTGTAGACGACCTTTATCCCGGTGTGCCACGACTCACGCTGCACACCATCGATAAGCACCGGCCCTTGCGCATTGGCGACATCGACGTGATGCCTATCGAGGTGATGCACGACCGCCTGCTCATCCTGGGCTACCGCTTCGGTAAGCTGGCCTATATCACCGACATGAAGACGATAGCCGATGCCGAACTGCCTTATCTCGATGGGGTAGAGGTGCTCGTTGTCAACGCCCTGCGATGGGACAAGCCCCACCACAGTCACCAGTTGGTGGACGACGCAGTGGCCTTTGCCCGCCGCATCGGGGCACCACAGACTTACCTCATCCACATGACCCACGAGATTGGGCTCTTTGATGCCGCCAACGAGCGACTGCCGCAAGGCGTCCATTTGGCCTACGACGGTCTTGTGATCGATCTCGGCACAGCAACATCCAAAAGATGAGGGTTGGGGATGAACAGGTTGATGAAATCTTAATAACCATAATATGATGATTTATCCGGAACTGTCGACTTTAATCGTTGATGCATTTTATGAGGTATGCCGTAATCTATCGGTGGGATATGCCGAGAAAGTGTATGAGCGTGCCATGGTGTATGAATTGCGGCAACGCGGATTGAAAGTTGAGGAGCAGAGAGCTTTGAGAGTGATGTATAAAGGTTGTATAGATGTGGGTGACTTCATTGCTGACATAGTGGTGGAGGATAAGGTAATCTTGGAACTGAAAGCCATTTCATGCATCACGAGTGAGCATTCAGCGCAGCTGATCAATTACCTCACGGTAGCGGGCATACAGTTGGGGTATGTCATGAACTTTAGCGGAGATAGGAAGTTCGAGCGACGTATAGGCCCAGCGGCTTTGGGCAACAAATTATCATTCTCCCACAAATAATTATTCAGCATCGACTCTTCACGACTTATCACGACCTTGTTGCCGTGTAAAGTCGTGGTTGTCGATGCCAGAATCATCAGCAACGACTCTTCACGACTTATCACGACCTTGTTGCCGTGTAAAGTCGTGGTTGTCGTTGCCAGAATCATCAGCAACGACTCTTCACGACTTGTCACGACTTTGCTTGC